>CALLCY010000177.1:0-30691 GCA_938000015.1 uncultured Clostridia bacterium | reverse complement strand
AAAAAAGCGCCCCAGCCCCTAAGGAGGATACAGCGCCGGAGAAGCAAGAGGAACAGCAGCAGGAAGAAATTCCCCTGGAGCCGGTGGAGCCCTTTGATCCGGCCTCCTATACCAACGCCATGATGCTGGAAGATTACGACTTTTTCTGGACCACCCTGGAGGAAAACTGCGCTCCATTGGGAGCTCTTCGGGAAGCGGGCGGGGTCGATTTGGATCAGTGGAAAGAGGAATGCCGGCAAAAAGTAGCTGCATTGCCAGATGGGGATGCGGAAGGATTCATTGGCGTGATGGGAGAGCTGTCCAGGCGTTTCAGTGGATTTGCTCACATTCAGGTGGCAAAAGCCGAGTTATATTATCGATATGTGGAAGGCGGCAGCGAGTGGGAAAGCGACACCCAAAAAGAACTGTTGCTGTCGGATCAGGTGCGGGCTTTTTATCAATGGATGGGCACGCTTCCCCAATACCAAAAGGACCTTCAGGCATTGGAGCAAAACAATGAGGTCAGCAAAAGCGAAGATGAGGAAGCGATCAGTCAGGCGATTTCTGAAAAAATCAACCTGTACCGCCAGGGGGATACTGCTGTTGCTATGGTGCGGGGATTTGATTTTTACGGGGAAGAATCCAATAACACCGTAGTGGAAATGCTCCAGGAATTTTGCCTGGAAAATCTGGACGCTCAGGATTTTATCATCGATCTGTCCCGGAACAGCGGCGGCAATGCTTATATTTGGACAGAAGGATTTGCTCCCTTATTTGTGGGGAAAAACCTTACCTGTCCCATGGTGGCCGCTTATAAAAATGGTTCGGTGAATGTACCGATGTGGGATGGATGGCCGGAAAATGATCCGGAGGTGGAATTGCAGGAGCTTTCTTCCTTGAGCACAGAGGATTATCCCAAGCTGAATATGGATTCTCTGGAAGGTTGTGATGGTGTGGCCGTGAGCACCGCCACCATCGACTACACAGAGGAGGAAAATCCCAATGGGGAAGAGTTTGAGGGCAGACTGTGGATTCTCACCGATGGAGAAAATGCTTCTTCGGCCGAGATGATGGTCCAGTATTTGAAGGGTGAGGATTTCTGCACTCTGATCGGCAGACAAACAGCTGGCAAGAGTGGTATTATGACAGAGCCAGCCAATATGTATGCTCCCATGCCCAACTGTGGCATGCTGGTGCGGTTTGGGGCCTTCTACTTCCTGAACGAGGACGGCACTTGCAACGATCTGGAAGGCACCCACCCCGATATCGAGATCGAGTCCGGTGAGACCGCCATGCAGCGGTGCTTGAAGGAGATCAAGAAATTACAGAAATAGAATGAGCAGAAGTGTTCTGTTTTTGTAAGATTTTTGAGATATCCATGTAAAAAAGAGGAAATCAGAAAGTCCCGGCCATCGGTCGGGGCTTTCTGATGTGTATATTTTCAAGGAAAAGTGTAAAAAAGATTAAATGGCCTTGACACTCCCAAGAAAAATTATAAAATAGGAATTGCTTTTTGTGAAATATTGATTTTAGCTATATTGGCTGACAAACTGGTGTTTTCCCAGGATAGGCCAGATAACCGATCTGCTGAAGAAGGTATGTTGATGAACGAGCAGAAAATCCAATCCAATCTCAAAAAAATGGCGTTGGCCTTTATTGCCGTTTTTTTGCTGATCGGACTTGTTTCCAGCTATCTGTTCCAATCGGTGACCGATTTGTATGAGCAATCTGTGCAAGGCCGGTTGGCAGAGCGGGCGGTGCAATACAATGAATCTTTTGTGTTTAAAATGAATGCCGATTTGCAGACCCTTCGAGCCATGGCTTGTATGCTGGAAGATGCGACTACGGGAAATATCGCATCCAAAGACGCAGAATACTTGTTATGGAACCTCTGGGATGCAGGAAAAGCCGCAGATTTTGTCCGTTTGTGTTATTTTCCTCCGGAAGGAAGCGGAATGCAGCTGAATGCCCAGGGACAACTGGTGCCACTCCAATTGGAGAAAGAAACAGAAGAGATGCAGTATGCTATCCAACAAGCGATGGAGGGAAAGACCTATTGTTCCCAGGCTTTTTATGATCCGTCGCTGGGGTATAATACCCTGGGATATGCTGCACCTATATTGGCTGGGGATGAAGTCAGTGGCGTACTGGCTTGTTCGGTGAGTACAGAATCGTATGCCAATATTTTGTCATCTGTGGGTTCGGTTAGCGATGGCGGTGTGGCAGCAGTGCTCAGCAGAGATGGGAAGGTGCTGGCATCCACAAGAACGCATCAGACCCAAGGGCTCTATGAACTAGAGGGGTCTGCCTATATGAGCAATGACCTGAAAGATCAATTTGCCCAAGCTCTGCTGACGGACGATACTCAATTTTTCAAATTTGAAATGCATGGCATGACCTTTTATGCCTGTGTCATGGCTATGGATGCCTATTCGGATAACATTGTCATTGTGGATACCGATCAGGGCATCAGCAATGCTGTTTCGGGGATGGTTCGCAATGCCCGGATGATCGGGGCACTTTTTGTCGGCACGGCGCTGCTGTTTGTCATGGCGATGCTTTTGATCAATCGCCGCTATAATAGTCAGCTTCTCCGCATTGCATACCATGACAGATTGACAGGAGCATACAATCGACATAGATTTTTTCAGCTTTTGGATCAAAACTGGAAGAAAAATACCGAATATACAGCAGTTGCTATCAACATACGCAAATTCAAATATATAAATGAACTTTTCGGTTCAGAGCGATCCGATCAACTGCTCAAAAATATCTGCGGTGTCCTCAAGAGCCATATGGAGCCGGGAGAGTTCTTTTGCCGGGATACAGCGGATACTTTTGTGCTGGCCTTGAAAACTTTGGAGAGAGAAGCTGTGATCCGCCGCCTGGAATGCATTTGTGAAGAGGCTGGCTACTGCTACACAAACATCCCCTCCAACTATCCCATTACCTTTTATTGCGGCTGTGCTTCCACGGTGGATTGCGTCAGCGAAAGCCGCAATGAAGAATTGATGAGCCATGTGATGCTGGCGCTGAGCTATGTGAAAAAGACACAAAGAGCCAATATTGCTTTTTATGACGCCAGCATCCATGAAAAAGAAAAAATGCAGAATTACATTGAAAACCATATGGAGGAGGCGCTTCAAAACGGAGAATTCCAGATGTACCTCCAGCCCAAAATGGATTTGGAGAGCGGAAAGCTCAGCGGAGCTGAGGCGTTGGTGCGCTGGCTGGTAGGTGGAAAACAGATTATTTTCCCCGATCAGTTTATTCCCGTCTTTGAGCGCAATGGATTTTGCATTCAGCTGGATTACTATATGATGGAACAGGCCTGCAAGCAGATCCGCTCCTGGATGGATGCTCAGTTGTCGCCTGTGCCTATTTCGGTGAACCAGACTAAGTTGCTCTTTTATGAGGAAGATTATGTGGAGCGCATCTGTGCCATTGCAGAGCGCTACGATGTGCCCAGCAGTTTTATTGTGCTGGAGATTTTGGAAGGACTGGCTTTGGAAAATCCCAAGCGGGTTTCCCGGCAGATCCGGCGTTTGCACGATCATGGCTTCCGGGTGTCGATGGACGATTTTGGAAGCGGTTATGCTTCGCTCACTACTCTCAGCCAGCTTCCCATTGACGAGCTGAAACTGGACCGTTCGTTCCTGCTCCAGGCCGACGAGAGCACAGATAACAATTGCAAGATCCTGGAAGTGGTAATTGAAGTGGCTAAACGCCTGGAGATTTCCACAGTAGCTGAGGGGATTGAAACCGCTGACCATGTGCAGATGATGCAGGAGATGCACTGCGATTATGGACAGGGTTATTATTACAGCAAACCCATTTCTGCAGAGGAGTTTACCAAATCCTTTTTGGAGAAGGAAAGGGAGACGGATTCCCAATAAAATATTAATCTTGGACAGATGGGAAGAAAACATCTTTCGCGGATAGCCAGGCGCAAAATGGTGATAAAAAATGTGGGCGTTTTGAAAACGCCCACATTTTTATTTGCATTTATTTGTGGAAAATGAAAACTAGGAAAGGAACTTCTCCTGGAAATCTTGGGCCGGGATCGGCTTGCTGTAATAGTAGCCTTGCCCATAATCACAATGCATACTGCGGATGATATCTTCGCTTTCCTTGTTTTCCACCCCTTCCGCCACCGTTTTAATGCCCAATTTTCGGGCCAGCACCAGAATGGAGGCCAATACCTCGCTTTGTGAGCCGGTGGGATCATTCAGCACATCCATCAAAAAGGCTCGATCCAATTTCAATTCGTTGATTTGCAGTTTGCCAAGGGTGTTGAGAGAGGAGTAGCCGCTGCCAAAGTCATCCATGGAAACCTGGAAGCCTGCCTGATTGAGTTTTTGGATGGTGCTATTCAATATTTGAAATTTCTCAAAAACAAGACCTTCCAAAATTTCCAAAATAATGTACTGAGGAGAAATGCGGTATTTGTTGGTAATTGCCAACAGACGGTCCACATAGTCCTCTTTGATAAAAAGGGATTTGGTCTGATTGACAGAAATTGCCACAGGAGAAATCCCTGCATCTATCCAGCTCCGCAGGGTTTTACACACCTGCTCTACCATGTATAGATCCAGCTGCACACAAAAGCCATTTTCTTCAAACAAGGGGATGAACTGGTTGGGATAGATCATTTCCCGATCTTTGGGTTGCCAGCGGACCAGCGCTTCTGCTTCATCGATACGGTTGGTTTGAAGATTCATTTTGGGCTGTAAATAGAGCTGATATTCTTCCCGCAGCAGAGCAGATTGCATATGGGTCTCAATGTAATAGCGCAATTGCTCTGTTTGATGCAGTGTCTCATCAAAAATATATACAGAATGGCAATTTGTCTGTTTTGCGCGGGCCAGAGCCACCATCATATAGCTGATATTGGTAGAGACATCGTAAGGAGTAGGGGAATCGCCCACAAATACCGCTCCGGAATAGAAGGAAAGAGAATGCATATCCATTGTTACAGCCACCGTTTTGCTGATTGTGGAAAAGATGCTGTCTACCCGAGCGGTGAGACTGTTGGGAGATTCTTCATGAAGCGCCAGATAAAATAGATCGGCAGAAGGACGACAGAAAAATTCGTCTTTGGCCATTTGGGATTCCAGAACGGACTTGATCTGACATAGCATATCGTTGGCACATTTTATGCCATAGGCATCGTTGATATACTTGAATCCACGAATGTTGAAAGCCACCAATGCAATGTTTTCCCGGTTTTCGCATAATACTGCCAGCAACTTGCGGAATTGGGTTTCGTTGTAGGCCCCTGTCATTTCGTCATACATCGTCAGATGCATCAAACGATTTTCCGCAAGCAGCGCCTTGTAAGCATTTCGTCTGTTGCGCATATGGAGCAGCAGAAGGGCTGTGAGACAAAAAATCACAAGGCTAGAAAGCAAAATCACCGATCGGTTGATGAGAAACCATTCGGAGAATGTATATTTTACCGGATCGCCAGAGTAATGGTACAATATGGCTTGTTTGGTGTCATTGCTCATAGAGCTGGCGTACTGATTTAGAATGGTAACCAATTCAGCAGGGACACTGTCGGTCACGCCCACAGTATAGGAGAAATTTTTGGTGTTTGCCCAATCTACGGCCACCTTGTCATATATAACGGCCTTGCGCAGGTAGTAGGACAAGGAGTAGTAGTCGGCTCGAATTCCTTTGCTTTCTTCCTGTTGGATCTCTTCCAGCCCCCGCTCTGTATTGATGCGAAATTCCAGATCATTGGAATGATTATGGGGGAGGGAATTGGTACAGGCCGTGACGCTGAAGCTGTTGAGATAGGGGATGGTGAAAGCCACATTGTCCAAGGAGACCATGGAGGAATTGGTGGCCACACAGGCCACCAGATCCACCTCACCTTGCTCTACCATGGAAAATGCTTCTGCATATGTGTCCACGATGACTGCCTCATACTGCAAACCAGTATGCTGGGCAAAACGACGGAAATATTCCGGGGCGAAGCCCACCAATTTCCCATCTCTTTTATATTGATATGGAGCATCGCCATCAAAAAACAACACTTTTAAAGTGCCCAAAGAGCGAATAAAGTCCTGATGCTCCTGGGAGATTTGAAAATTATCGTTGTATCGGAAGTGAAAATCGTACAGTTCTGTCTGTAAATTGGGTTGAGAAGTAGCCAGACTCCGCATAGCGGTGTTCAGCTGCTGCAACAGCTGAGTATTGTCCGGAGAAAGGGCAAAGTAGTAAGGGGAAGGAGAAAACCGCCCGATTGTGCGAAAGCCCTCTGTCAAGGAGATATCCGATTGGATCATGGCATCGGCCTGGCCGTTTTTAACGGCTTGGATCATTTCTTCATAGCTCTCACAGCGAATGATTTCATATGTAAAATCGTTGACAGTTGCATAATATGTCAGATGAGGCATTTCACTCTGATAGCCAGGGAAAGTGGCAATGCGTATGCCGTCCCAGTCGGAAAATGCTTCTTCAATCCACCGGGGGTCTTCCTCCAAAACAGCCAGCGCCGTATATCGGGTACCATAGCTGTAATTGGGATAGAGGAACAATTCTTCCAACTGTTCATTTCGGTTCATCGTACCCAGTATATCGATTTCGCCTGTTTGCAGCATGGCCATCAGCGTTTCCAGCTGGGTGTCCAGGTCTCCCTCCACCTGTACAAATTCGATGTCCCAGTCGGTAAACAGAGAGAGTTGAGACAGATAATCCACCAAATAACCGGCATAATTTCCATTTTTATCGATGTAGGAAGTACCGGCCTGGATGGGAAATCCTACCCGCACAACCGTATTCTTCCCACTGTTGGCCCGGATTGGAAGGCTGCCACACAAAAAGACGGCTACAAGCAATAGGGAAAACAGGCGATGGATGCATTTTGCTTTCATATACGCAAACCCCCGCGATTATTGCAATCATTCATTGAGAGGAGCCTGAAAAAAGTACATCCTTTTGTGGAAAAAGGATGCAACGAGCCAAAACAAGGAAATTCATATTTTATTGTAACCCTTTTTTTGAAAAAGCAAGGTGTTTTGCCAATATCACAGGCAAAACGCCGTTTTCTGCATGGGTCCTTCTATTGCGTAATGGAGCCAATGTATATAAAAGGCACTCCGCCAGGAGTGCCTTTTATGTTATTCGTTGTTTTTCAGGAAAGTAGTGAGAAAGCTTTCGGCTGGAATGGGCTTACTATAACAATAGCCTTGCCCATAATCGCAGCCCATGGACAAAATCAGATCTTCATCTTCTTTTGTTTCCACACCCTCCGTCACCGTTTCGGTCCCCAATTTCTTAGCCAGTGCAAAAATCAAAGACATCACTTCATATTGAGAGCTTCGCTGTTCTCTTCGCAGATCCATCAGGAACATACGATCCAGCTTGATCTGGTCCACATGGAGTTTGCCCAGAGTATTCAAAGAAGAGTAGCCAGAACCAAAGTCGTCCATGGATACGCGGAAACCGGCCCGGTTTAAACGGGAAATGGTATCATTGAGCTGGGCCAGATTTTCAAAAGCCAAACCTTCCAGAATCTCCAGCACGATATACTGGGGGGAAACATTATAGCGGGAGGTGATTTCCAGTAGTTTCTCCACATAATCATCGCTGACGAACAGAGATTTGGTTTGATTGATGGAAATGGTGATGGGTGCAATTCCCTCATCCATCCAGTTGCGTAGCAGTTGGCATGCTTTTTCCAGCATATACAGATCCAGCTGTTTGCAGAAACCATTTTGCTCAAACAGAGGGATGAATTGATTGGGGAAAAGCAGGCCCCGCTCCTTGGTTTGCCATCGCACCAGCGCTTCCGCACTGTCGATTTTCCCAGTGCGCAGATTCATTTTGGGTTGCAGATACACCAGGTATTCGTTTTCTTCCAAAGCCCGGACCATATTGGCTTCGATATACTGGCGCAACTGTTCTACTTTGTGCATCTCTTGGTCATAGATACACACGGCTGAATCTCCCGTTTGGCGGGCGTGAGACAGAGCAACCATCAGGCTATTCAGATTGGATTGGATGTTGTTCAGATTGGGAGAAGTGATGGAAGAAACCGCACCACAATAGAATGAGATCCGGTACCCATCCAGAAAATCTTCCGCCATGATTTTCAGGTGGGCTTGCAGACTGTTGAGCCGGCGTTGAATATCCGCAGGTTGGGTTTCCGAAATGAAAAGATAGAAACAGTCGGCAGTAGGACGGCAGAGCAGCTCGTTTTCCCGCAGATTGGCATCCAGAATCTCTTTGATTTTGCAAAGAAGCTGGTCAGCACGCTGCATACCATAAGTATCGTTGATATACTTAAAGTTGCGCACATTCAAAGCTACAAGGGCACCGGATTCCGGTTGTTCTGCTTTCTGCTCCATCAGTTTGTAAAAATAACTGCGGTTGTAGGCGCCGGTCAATTCATCATAAATGGAAAGATGAAGCAATTTGTTTTCGTTGACCAGGGTCTTATATTCCATTTTTTTGCGATAGTTATAAAACCAAGAGCCTACGATGACAAAAAGAATGCTGACGAAGATCACAATAATAGCCGCTCGGTTGGCCAGCAGCCATTCTATCGGTGTATACTCCACCCGATCCAGCAGGTAGGTGGACAAATGGGCCTGGATATCCTCACTGTGGATAGAGCTGGCATACTGATTCAGAAGGGACACCATCATATTGGAATTGGGGATGGTGTTGGCCACAGCCACTGCATAGGAGAAATCCCTGGTATCAGCCCAGTCTGTTACGATTTGGTCATAGACTGTCTTTTTGCGCAGATAGTAGTTCAGAGAATAGCCATCGATCCAAGCGGAACAATGCTCGGACAGGATGTCTTCCAAGGCTTCCTCGGTGTTCATGTCGAAATTTAGAACACACTGATCGGTGGCATCGCGCTTCTCCGAATAGGTGAGAATGGCATAACTGCTAAAATAGGGAAGCGACAGACGAATACCATCTTCGTAGGCCAAAGGGGAGTCTGTTGCAATGCAAGCGATCAGATCCACCTGACCGTTTTGCACCAGCTCAATGGCGTCTTCCAGATCGTCTTCCACCACGATTTGATATTCCAGACCTACATTTTCGGCAAAGCTGCTGAAATAATCCACGGCAAAACCGGTTAGCTGGCCGTCATGCATATATTGAAATGGTGCATTTCCAGCGAAAAACAGCACGCGCAGAGAACCAAGAGACTGAATGTATTCCTCTTCCTCTTTGGAGAGACGGAAAACATCTGCATCCAGGAAATAGCGTTCATACAGCTCGTCCGGCAAATTTTTATAGGAGGTAGTCATGATATCCAGAGCATTGTTGAGCTCGGGCAAAAGGTCTTCACGCTGCGGAGCCAAGGCAAAATAGTAGGGAGAAGGGGAAAAACGGCCAATGCTCCGCCAGCCTTCGGGAAGGGAGATGTCCGCCTGGGTCACAGCATCCACTTCGCCGTTATAAACAGCATCGATGACCTGATCGTATGTGTCATAATTCACCACTTGATAGGTGAAGCCATTGATCTGGGCATACTGTTCCAGCAGCTGCATCCGGTTGGACAGACCAGGATAGGAGGCCACCGTCATGCCGTCCCATTGAGAAAAATCCTCGGAAATGTAGCTGGAATCGTCCCGAACGGCCAGCACAGTGTGGGTGGAGCCGTAGCTGTAATTGGGATACAGGTACATCTCTTCCAAAGCGGCATTGCGGTTCATGGTGCCCATCATGTCGATTTCACCATCTTCCAGCATCTGGAGCAGGGTGGAAAGTTGGGTATTCAAATCCCCCTCTGCCTGCACATATTCAATTTCCCAATCGGTAAACAAGATCAGCTGATTGAGATAGTCCACCATATAGCCGGCATAATTCCCGTTTTCATCGATATAGGACATGCCGGGCTGAATGGGAAAACCCACCCGAATGACCTTTTCCGATGCCTCCTGTGCATGGATGGGAATCAAATCACAGAATAATATAACACCAAGGATCAGCGCGGCTATCAAATTTTTCATACATTTCATAGGCCATATCTCTCTATCTGTCAGGCCGTGAAGCCAGGATGGCTGCGGGATCGCGCCACAGGCCGGATAAAATTACCCATTTGTCCCATCACGGCAGAACATTTTCTTCTCCTATGGTTCTTATGATTTTACTACAAGTGAGAAGCAGAGTCAATCGTTTCCATTTCGTGGCTTTTGTCAACATATATGGTGGAATTGGGAAAAGTTTGCTCCGGTATATCCTATTTTGACGATACCTTGGTTTTGTGATATGCTGATTTATATATGTGCTTTCATGGGAGGAGGTGTGGATATGGGCGAACAGAAGGAAGAAAAGCAGGGCCGCAGGCCGATTTGCGTTGGTTTGTTGGCCCATGTGGACGCGGGGAAAACCACTCTGTCGGAAGGAATGCTGTATCAAAGCGGTCAGCTGAAAAAGCTGGGGCGGGTGGATCACAAGGACGCGTTTTTGGACACCGAGGAACAGGAACGGCAGCGGGGAATCACCATTTTTTCCAAACAGGCTGTTTTTCAGATGGGAGACAGGCCGGTGACTTTGCTGGATACCCCCGGCCATGTGGATTTTTCCAGCGAGATGGAGCGGGTGCTCAGTGTGCTGGATTATGCAGTGCTGGTGATCAGCGGCACCGATGGGGTGCAAAGCCATACCCGCACGCTGTGGCGGCTTTTGAGCCGGTATCACATCCCTACATTCCTTTTTATCAATAAAATGGATTTGCCCGGCACGCACCGGCAGAGCCTGATGGAGCAGCTGCGCCGTCAGCTGGATGGCGGCTGTGTGGATTTTGATCCCCATCGTCCGCCGGAAGAGCTGTGGGAAGAAGCGGCGCTGTGCGACGAGGATACAATGGCCGCCTATCTGGAAGAAGGGCGGCTGGAACCAGAGGATTTATCTAGTCTGATTGCCCAGCGGAAGCTGTTTCCCTGCTATTTCGGGTCGGCTCTCCGGCTGCAAGGGGTGACAGAGCTTCTGGAAGGACTGGAACGGTACGCCACTCCTCGAACCTATGGTCAGGAGTTTGCTGCCCGGGTTTATAAGATCGGACGGGACCCGCAAGGGGCCCGCTTGACTTATCTGAAAGTGACGGGGGGCACTCTGCGGGTCAAAGCACTTCTCTCGGGAAAAGGCCGGGCTGGAGAGGAACCCTGGGAGGAGAAGGTGGATCAGATCCGCATCTATTCCGGCGCCCGGTACCAGGCGGTGGATCAGGCTCCGGCGGGGACGGTGTGCGCCGTCACCGGGCTGAGCCGCACCTGGGCCGGAGAGGGCCTGGGGGCCGAAGCGGGAAGCACTTTGCCGGTGCTAGAGCCGGTGCTCACCTATCAGGTGATCCTGCCGCCGGACAAAGACCCCCATACCGCTCTTTCTCAGCTGCGCCAGTTGGAAGAAGAGGACCCCCAGCTTCATCTGGTGTGGAATGAACAGCTGCGGCAGATTCACATCCAACTGATGGGGCAGGTGCAGTTGGAAATTTTGCAGAAGGTCATCGCTCAGCGATTTTCCATGGAAGTGTCTTTCGGTCAGGGGAATATCGTATACAAAGAGACCATCGCAAACAAAGTGGAAGGGGTGGGGCATTATGAACCCCTGCGCCACTATGCCGAAGTCCATTTGATTCTGGAGCCGGGAGAGCGGGGCAGCGGTCTTTGCTTCGATGTCCAGTGCCCGGAAGAGGTGCTGGAGCGATCCTGGCAGAGGCTGGTGCTCAGTCACCTGGAGGAAAAGACCCATCTGGGAGTGCTCACCGGTTCTCCTATCACCGATATGAAGATCACCTTGGTGGGAGGCCGGGCCCACGAAAAGCACACCGAAGGGGGCGACTTCCGTCAGGCCACCTATCGGGCGGTGCGGCAAGGACTGATGCAGGCCGAAAGTGTGCTGTTGGAACCCTGGTATGATCTGCGGCTGGAGCTGCCACCTACGGCAGTGGGACGGGCCATGGCCGACATCCAGCGGATGGGCGGTGTGGTGTTTCCGCCGGAAAGCCAGGGGGAAGAGGCCGTGCTCACCGGCCGGGCGCCGGTATCCGCCTTGGGGGATTATGCCGCCCAGGTGACGGCCTACACCAAAGGCCAGGGCCGTCTTTCTCTGGCTCTGGGAGGGTATGCTCCCTGCCACGACCAACAGCGGGTAGTGGAGCAAATGGGCTACGATCCCCAGCGGGATCTGGAAAACAGCCCGGATTCGGTGTTCTGTGCTCATGGGGCAGGGTTTGCCGTCAAGTGGGATCAGGTGCCGGAATATATGCACCTGCCCTCTTTTTTGGAAAAGAAGCGGGAGGAAGTGGTGGAAGCCGCTCCGGCCGCTCCAGCGGTTTCCCGGTATACCGGCTCTTTGGAAGAGGACAAAGAGCTGATGGCCATCTATGAGCGGACCTATGGCCCCATCCGCCGGCGGGATTTTGAAAGCCGGGCCAAAAAAGCGCCGGAGAAGCCAAAGCAGGAAGCGGAGGAGGAAAAGCCAGCGGTGCGGCAAACTCTTTCTGGTCCAGGGCTTTCCCGACAGGAGGAATATCTGCTGGTGGATGGCTACAATATCATCTTTGCCTGGGATGAGCTGAAGACCATCGCCCAAAAGAGCATGGACACCGCCCGGCAGATTTTGATGGATATCCTCAGCAATTACCAGGGCTACCGGGGAAACCATGTGATATTGGTTTTTGATGCCTACAAGGTGCCGGGGAATCTGGGAAGCGTCAGCCGGTACCATAACATCCATGTGGTATATACTAAGGAAGCGGAGACGGCAGACAGCTATATTGAGAAAACCACCTATTCCATCGCCCGGCATCACAAGGTGCAGGTGGCCACTTCGGATAATCTGGAGCAGGTGATCATTCTGGGCCATGGTGCGCTGCGCATTTCCGCCGCCGAATTGCGCGCCCAGGTGGGACAAGTGAAGCAGCAGATCGACCAGATTCTGGAGGAAAGCCACAGGGGAAAGAATCAGGCTCTGGGCCATGCCTTGGAAAAGGCTCGGGAAAAATAGAAAACATAAAAAAGCCGCCTTTGTAGGCGGCTTTTTTATGTTACAGTTCAAAATCTTCCTTGGTAAACTTCTTTTGAGAAGGGTTTGCAGGGGGCCGGGGAATGCGGCGCAGCGGATCATAGCGGTAACGGCGGCAGCAGAAATCAAAATCCACCGGTCCTTTCAAACTGCAAAGCACCAGCCGGTCATCCAGATCGGAGGAGTGCTCGCAAAAGGCGCAGCAGCGCTTGATCTCAGGGTCAAAGAGCATAGGCTTTTCCTCCTTCCGGTTTGTGTTATCCTACCCTGTCTTTTTTCTATTATACCGGCTTATGAGGGGTGTGACAATGGTTTTTTTCTCTATTTTCCCCGTCGTAGGCCGGTGAGAAGCCAAAGGATCAGGCAAAGCAGGCTGGAAAAGAGAAAAATGGACAGAGGGGACAGGGAGTGAGCAGATGTCTGGAAAAACAGGCCGCTGGCCGCCGCAGTCTGAGGCGGAAGGCGCAGGGCGGCAATGTAGGTAAACAGGGCAGACAATGCGCCATGGGTGATTTTTCCTAGAAAATAGGGGGCGGCAGAAAGACCGCTACTGGTGAGAAAAGACAAAGACTGGAAATGGACGCTGAGACCGCCGAAGGCCAGGAGAAAGGCGGCGGCAGAAAGACAAAGGGGCAGGGCGCCCGCCACTTCCGAAAGACCCCAGATGCCGGTGGTCATTTCCAGGCACCCGGACAGGAGCGGCGCAGCAAGATCACGGGACACTCCCAATGTTTCCAGCAGAGAAAGAAGAAATCCGGTAATGCCCATCTGCTCCAGCAGGCCGATGCACAAGCCAAAAAAGAGGACAAAGGCGCACACATTGAGCAGGGAGGACATGGAAGAGGTGACGCTTTCCACTAATGCATGGCTGAAGGGCATGGCTTTTTCTGAGGAAACCGGAGAAAGACGGCGGGGAGAGGAAGAACCGTAAAAGCGGAAAAGCAGGCCGGTGCAAAGGCTGGCCAGCACATGACAGCCCCAGAGCAGCAGTCCGGCCTGGAGGCTGTGGAAGACAGCCAGGCCCGCCACGCCCAGGATGAATGCCGGGCCACAGTTGTTGCAAAATGCCAGAAGGCGCTGGGCTTCCTCCCGGGAGCACAGTTTTTGCTCATAAAGGGCGCAGGCGGTTTTGGCCCCCACCGGGTATCCCCCCAGCAGGCCCAGAGCAAATGCCGGGGCGCAGACGCCGGGCAAGCGAAAGAGGACTTTCACCGGTTTTTCCAGCAGCCGTCCGCATTTGGCGGCGGCGCCGGTGCGCACCATCATCCCGGAAAATACGAAGAAGGGAAACAGGGAGGGGATGAGCACCTGGGCACAAAGGGAGAGCCCCTGGCGCAGGCTTTCCGAGGCCTCCCGTCCATAGCGGAGCAGGCCATAGGCAAAGAGACACAGCCCCACATCGGGGAGAATGGCAAGAAGGGGAGAAAGGAGATTTTTTTTCATAGCGGCTTCACCTCGCTGAGATATATGAGGGGGACAGGCAAAAATAGCACCTTTGGCGCATAGGAATAGGTGGCAAATGAGCAAAAGCGGGGTGAATGGATGAAAAAGAAAAAATGGAAAAAGCCCCGGCCCCGGCAGGAGAGCTTGCGGGAGTGCCTGGCCCGTGCGGCGGAAGAGCTGGAGCTGTCCGCCTCTACGGTGCTGGATATCCCGGAACTGGAATGCAGCCCACGGGAGGTGCTGCTGGAGCGCCACCATGGGGTGCTGGAATACACCGATGAGCGCATCCGGGTGGCGGCCCGGGATGTGACGGTGGAGATCCGGGGCATGGATCTGCGTCTGGGGGCCATGAGCCAGGGGGCGCTGCACATCCGGGGCCAGGTGGCCGCGGTGGAATTTATCCGATCGTGAGGGATGACTGATGCTTCTTGGGCTGATCAATTATGTGCGGGGCTGGGTGCGGGTGGAGATTCGGGGAGCGGCCATTGAGCGATTCCTCAATCTCTGCGCCCAGAATGATATTGCCTTTTGGGATGTGCGCCGTCTGGCCCCCGATGTGGTGCAGGCCACCGTGCGCATCCAGGGCTTTCGGCAGCTGCGGCATTTCACCCGGCGAATGATGTGCTCGGTGCATATCGTCAAAAAAAGGGGCGTACCCTTTCACACCCATCGTTTGCTGCCCCGGGTGGCCTTGTGGGGAGGCGCTTTGGTGTGTGCCGGGGCCCTTTTGGCGGCCACCCGGTTTTTGTGGGTGGTGGATGTGACCGGCTGCGATCATACGCTCCAGGCGGAGGCCCTGCGTCTGGCCGAGGAAGCCGGTCTGCGCCCCGGCGTAGGGAAAAACAAGGTGGACAGCGAGGAAGTGCGCAGCTATGTGATGACCCACAGCGACAATTTTTCTTTTGTGGCGGTGAACATCAACGGAAGTCAGGCCCAGGTTTTGGCCTATGGGCGGAAGGAGACGCCGGAGATGGTGCCAGTGGATGAACCTTGTGATGTGGTGGCCGATAAAGACGGAATCATCGAGAGCATTCAGATCAAGGCCGGATTGGGAATGAAAAAGGTGGGGGATACTGTGGTACAGGGGGATATCCTGGTCACCGGCACCATGGTCAGCGCCCTGGACGAAGTGCGCCAGGTTCACGCCATGGCCAATGTGACATTGCGCACCTGGCATACCCTGGAGCAGGTGATGCCCACAAAGATGCAGACAAAGGTGCCCACCGGGCGGGAAAAGGTGCGCCGATTTCTGGTGATCGGCTCCCGGCGCATCCAGCTTTCTTTCGTTGAAAAGGAGCCTTTCCCGTGTTATGATATCCTTATGGAAGAAAAGCAGCTGAAACTCACCGAAAACACTCCTCTTCCTGTGAAACTGGTCACCGAGCGGTATGTGGAATATACCCCCAAGGACTATGTTGTCACTCAGGAGACGGCGGAGCAGGTGATGGAGCAGCGCTTGGAAGAGTTATTGGAGCTGACATTGCCGGAAGCCCAGGTGGAAAGCCGTCAGTTCCAATGCCAATATGAAGTCCCTTTTGCCCGAAGTGCTTTGCAGGTGGAATGCCGGGAGCAGGCGGGCGTTTTGCAGGAAGTATCGGGCATTTCCCGAAAAACAACGGAGGAAGGCAATGATTGAACAGACCATCAGCATTGAGCGCATGGAAGAGATCGTCAACTTGTTTGGCTCTTTTGATGAAAATATCCGGCTTTTGGAGCAGGAGTATCAGGTGAGCATCGTCTGCCGGGACGATCATCTGAAGATCTGCGGCGAACCGGACGGTGTACTGGGGGCCCAGAATGCCATCACCGAGCTTTTGCGCCTGGCGGCCAAAGGCGAGCAGATCACCCCCCAGAATGTGAATTATGTGGTGTCCCTCATCAAGGACGGCCAGCAGGATAAGCTGAGCCAGATGGGGGGCGGGGTCATCTGCGTCACCGCAAAAGGCCGGCCCATCAAGGCCAAGACGGTGGGCCAGCAGGCCTATGTGGACTGTATTGAGGAAAACACCATCACCCTGGGCGTGGGGCCTGCTGGTACCGGCAAGACCTATCTGGCGGTGGCCAAGGCGGTGGTGGCCTTCCGGGAAAAGGCCATCAACCGGATCATCCTCACCCGTCCGGCGGTGGAGGCCGGGGAAAAGCTGGGCTTTCTCCCAGGGGATCTGCAAAACAAGGTAGACCCCTATCTGCGTCCTCTCTATGACGCTTTGTTTGATATGCTGGGACCGGAGACCTTCCAGCGGTATCTGGAGCGGGGCAGCATCGAAGTGGCTCCTCTGGCCTATATGCGCGGACGCACCCTGGACGATTCCTTTATCATTCTGGACGAGGCCCAGAACACCACGCCGGAACAGATGAAGATGTTCCTCACCCGTATGGGCTTTAATTCCAAGGTGGTCATCACCGGTGACATCACTCAGATCGACCTGCCCGACGGGAAAATGAGCGGTCTGAAAGAAGCCATGCGGGTGCTCAAAGGGGTGGAAGGCATCGGTCAGTGCACCCTGACGGCCCGGGATGTGGTGCGCCATGAACTGGTGCAGAAGATCGTTACCGCCTATGCCAAATACGAAGAGCAGAAGCAGAAAAGCCGGGAGGGCAAAGAGAAAAACCGGCGGAATTTCAAAAAATAAGAAAAAGGGAAAGCGCACTTTGCGCTTTCCCTTTTTGATTTTATTACTGACTCAGGCTTTGGGCGAAGATGGGAGCCCATTCTTCCAAGGGCATGGTGTAACTGGGAGAAGTCTGATAAAAGGAAACTTTCAGCACTTTTTCTCCTTTCACCATCACCAAAGTGGGGAAAATGGCAGTGTAGCCTGTGACCGAGTCCACACCCAATTCTGCGGCTGAGGGAGTAGAGAGGGCTTCGTAGTGGGAGGGGCCTTTTTTGTCATACCATTGCAGTTCTTTGGCCAGAAATCGGGCCAGGATGGGGGAAACGGTGTGGTAATATTCTACATTGATGCCGCCCTGGACGGTTTTTTCCTCATTTTTCACCGTTCCCGTCTGGTCAAACTCAATGAAGGAAGGGGCCAGCCAGGAAGAGCGGAGGGTGACTTCGTTGCCAAAGCCCATGTCATCCAAGGTGAACTGACCCTGGGGCAGTAGGTCGGCCATGGTAGCAAAGGGCACGGGCTCTTTAAAATCCGCAAGGGACACGGTATCCACTTTGTCGGTGTCTTGCTGCCAGGCTGTCAGTACCAATACGATCCACACGGCCAGCAGGATGAGAAAAATGCCTTTTGCGGCAAAATGCCGCCGGGCGGATTTTTTCCAGTTCTTGTGATGATCGACGGGCAGGCCCTCTTGCAAACGGCGGCTTAGTTTCCGCAGATGGAAAAATTCCCGCAAAGGAGAAAAAATCGACCACAGGATCAGCAGATGGCCCAGCAGGAAAATGGGAGCGCCTAGGTAGATGGCCGAGCGGAGCACACCCCCTTTTATGGAGAAAAGGGGATAAATGACCAGCCAGAAAAAGGTGGGAAACAGGGTCTGGCGCTGGCGGCGGCGCACCTTTTCCAAGGCCAGGGCCTGTACCTGGGGATCGGTGTTCAGCTCGGCGGCCTGGGGGTCGTCGGTGGCAAAGATATAGAAATCTCCCCGGCTGGCGATATATTCCCATCCGGCCAGGCGGCTCAGTTCTTCCGCCTCTTCATCAGGGCGGTCCTGATCGGAAAACAGGCCGGTGGGTTGAGGGGCG
Organism: uncultured Clostridia bacterium; assembly: GCA_938000015.1. Classification (GTDB taxonomy): domain Bacteria; phylum Bacillota; class Clostridia; order Oscillospirales; family Butyricicoccaceae; genus Pseudobutyricicoccus. The sequence goes on along the minus strand of CALLCY010000177.1, from coordinate 12,573 downwards.
GCCTCCAGACGGTAACGGCGCTGTTTTCCCTCTCCCCGGCGGAAGGAGGCAAATCCAAAGAGAAAGCCGTCTTTTTCCAGAAACAGCCCTTCTTCCGCCAGATCGGAAAGCCAGCTTTCGGTGCCTTCGATGTCATAGGCCGGACAAGGGGGCAGACGGTATACGGTAGAGCGTCGGCTTTTTTTCATGGCAGAAAACCTCCTTCGCTTTGGGCATCCGCCAGGCAGCGGCGCAGCCGTTCCACTTCTTCCAGATAGGCCGCCCGGCCTTTGGAGGTGATCCGGTAGGTGCGCTTGCGTCCTTCCACCTGGCTGGGGGAAAGATACCCTTCCTTTTCAAACTTGGCCAGCAGGGTGTACAGGGTGGCCGGCCCCAGCCGGAAGCGGCCACCGGTCTTTTCTTCCACAAAGGCCGCCACTTCCGCCCCGCATTTTTCCTCCCGCCAAAAGGCCATGAGCACATAAAACATGGACTCGGTGAGGACTTCCAGGGATTTTTTGGGCATGGGCTCACCTCCTAATATCGTCAAACGATATCGTTTAACGATATTATAATGTTTGAGGCTGGTTCTGTCAATATGGGGGCCGGATTGTAATTTTTGGGGAAAGGGAGTATAATAAAATCATATGTGCACCAGAGAAAGGAAGTGAGGCCGGTGAGCAGTTTGAAGATCCGCTTTTCCGGGGACAAGGAGTGCCGGGACAAAGAGGCCGAGGAGCTGATGAAAAAAAGCTCCCGGGCGGCGCTGAAGAAGGTGGCCCCCGATTGGCATTGTTCGGTGGATATCACCCTGACCAACGATGAGGGCATCTGTCAGATTAACGGGGAGTACCGGGATAAGCCGGTGCCCACCGACATTTTGTCCTTTCCCCTGCTGGATATGGTCAATGGGGAATATGAGGGCGATTTGGAAATGGAAGTGGACCCGGATACCGGCCTGGTGCCTTTGGGAGATATGATCCTGTCGGTGGAGCGGGCCCGGGCCCAGGCAGAGGAATATGGACATTCCTTTGACCGGGAGTGTGCCTATCTCACCGTTCACTCCATGCTCCATCTGCTGGGGTATGACCACGAGCGGGAGGAAGAGGATCGGCGTCTCATGCGGAATCTGGAAGAAGAGATCATGCAGGAGCTGGGGCTTCTGCGGGAGACAGGAGAGAATCTATGATCGAAAAAACCGGCGTCTTTTCGGTGGTGGGCCGGCCCAATGTGGGCAAATCCACCCTGACCAACACCTTGTGCGGGGCCAAGGTGGCCATTGTGAGCAACAAGCCCCAAACCACCCGCAATCGGATTACCGGCGTGCTCAGTCAGGACCCTTATCAGATGGTGTTTCTGGATACCCCCGGCCTGCACAAAGCCAAAAATGCTTTGGGCGACTTTATGGTGAAGGTGGTCAACAAAACGGTGGCCGATGTGGATGCCGCTATTTTGCTGGTGGAGCCGGTGGCCCGCATCGGTATCCCGGAGCAGATGCTCATCGACCGGATCAAAGGGGAGAAGATGCCCTGCATCCTGGTGATCAACAAGATCGACACCGTGGAAAAAGAAGAATTGCTGGAAGTGATGGCGCTTTATGGGCAGGCCCACGACTTTACCGCCGTCATCCCCCTCAGCGCCCGCACCGGGGAAGGCAAGCAGGAGCTGCTCCGGGAGCTGGAAAAGCTGTGTATGCCCTCTCCGGCCCTGTTTCCCGAGGAGATGATCTCCGATCAGCCGGAACGCCAGCTGGTAGCCGAGATCATCCGGGAAAAAATGCTCCAGAAGCTGGACAAGGAAGTGCCTCACGGCGTGGCGGTGGAGATCGAAAAATGGCAGGAGCGGGAGGATGGTCTGGTGGCCATCAATGCGGTGATCTATTGCGAGCGAAAGAGTCACAAGGGCATTATCATCGGCAAAAGCGGGGCCATGCTCAAGGAGATCGGTTCCACAGCCCGCTTTGAGATCCAGAAGCTGCTGGATGCCAAAGTCCATCTGGAACTGTGGGTGAAGGTCAAAGAAGACTGGAGAAATCACCCGAATCAGATCCGGAATTTTGGTTATGAGGATGAATAAAAGAGTTGGGAGAAGTTTTTCGGACGCTTTTTCCGGTGTGGCCATCTTTTTCCATGACTGGCGCCATTTTTCATGTGTTTTTCCCCTTCCGGGGCGGTACACTGAAAACAGGAGGGATGCCTGGTGAAGGAAGAAGAAAACTCTGTCTCCCAGCAGGCCTGGCAGCTTTTTTGCCGCACCGGCCTGCCGGAAGCCTATTTGGTTTATGTGATAGAAAAGGAGCGGGAAGAGCCATAAAAGGCTCTTCCTTACATAAAGATTCATGCATTTGACCACAAAAGGTCTGGTCATCCGCACGGTGGACTGGCGGGACAGCGACCGGCTGCTGACGGTGATGACCGAAGATTATGGAAAAATCACGGTAAAAGCCCCGAACATCCGGCGAAAAAGCAGCCGTATGGGCTGGGCCGGGCAGTTGTTTGCCTACTGTCAGTTTACCCTGTATGAAAAAAACGGCCGTCTCACTTTGCAGGACGCCCAGATGCTGGAGCAGTTTTTTTCCCTTTCCCGGGATTTGGACGCCCTGGCGCTGGGCTCCTATTTCTGCGAGCTGCTGGCCACCGAAGGGGAAGAAGATGTGCCGGCCCCCGGCATGCTTCGTCTGGCTCTCAACAGCCTGTATGCCCTGGCCCATCATCTGTATGACATCCGGCAGATCAAGGCGGCTTTTGAACTGCGCTTTCTGGCCATCACTGGCTATGAGCCTGATCTGTGGAAGTGCGCCGCCTGCGGCGCCGACCCGGAAGAGCCCATGGTCAACTTGGAACTGGGTCAGCTTCACTGCGCCGCTTGCCGGGGAGCCTTTGGCCGGAGCGTCAGCGCTCCTTTGAGCAGGGCCGCTTTGCAGGCGGCCCGGTATGTGCTGCGGTGCGATCTGAAAAAGCTCTTTTCCTTCCGATTGGAAGAGGGGGACCTGGAGCTGTTAGGGGCCTTTGCCGAAGCCTACTGCCTCACCCGCCTGGAGCGGGGATTTCAGACGCTGGATTTTTACCGATCCCTGGGAGGGGGAACAAAAGAAATATGACGGAATTGCAGAAAAAATCCTGCCGCACTCTGGAACTGCACAAGGTTCTGGAGCTGTTGGAAAAAGAAGCGGTCTCCCCGCGGGCCAAGGAAATGGCCCGGATGCTGGAGCCGGAAGACAATCTGGTGGGCTGTGAGCGTTTGCAGCAGCAGACCGAGGACGCTGTCCGCCTGGCGGGGATGCTGGGAAGTCCTTCCTTCTCCGGCGTACGGGATGTGTCCGCCGGATTGGAACGGGCCAAGGTGGGCGGCAGCCTGAATATGAAGGAGCTGCTGGACATCGGCGCCTTGCTGCGGGCGGCCCGCACCGGAAAAGGGTACCTGGAAAAGGACACCCAGGTGGAAACCGTTTTGGCCGATTACTTCCGCCAACTCAGTGGAAATAAATACTTAGAGGATAAAATTGAGCAATCTATCCTCTCCGAAGAAGAAATCGCCGACACAGCCAGCTCGGAACTGCGGGAGATCCGGCGGCGTATCCGTACAGCGGCCTCCCGTATCCGGGAGACGCTGAACAGGATCATCTCTTCTCCCAGCTATGCCAAGGTGCTCCAGGACACCGTGGTCACCACCCGGGGCGACCGGTATGTGGTGCCGGTGAAAGCGGAGTTCAAAGGGAGCATCCCCGGCCTGGTGCACGATGTGAGTTCCAGCGGGGCTACGGTGTTTGTGGAACCCATGCAGGTGGTGGAGCTGAACAATACCATCCGGGAAGAGCGTTCCAAGGAGAAAAACGAGATCGACCGAATCCTGATGGAGCTGTCGGCAGAGGTGGGAGCCTTTGCAAACACCATCCAGCAGGACTATGACATTTTGTGCACCCTGGACTTCATCTTTGCCAAAGCCAAATTGGCCTATAAGATGAAAGCCTGCCGTCCCAAGCTGCTGGAAAAGGGCCAGACCCGCTTGGAGCGAGCCCGGCATCCTCTGCTGCCCCGGGAGACGGCGGTGCCCATCACTTTTACCATCGGTGGCAAGACCGATGCGGTTATCATCACCGGCCCCAACACCGGCGGCAAAACGGTGAGCCTGAAAACCCTGGGCCTGCTCACTCTCATGGCCCAGTGCGGATTGCAGCTGCCCTGTGGAGACGAGAGCACGGTGCGGGTGTGTAAAAACATTTTGGCCGACATTGGCGACGAGCAGAGCATCGAGCAGTCATTGTCCACCTTCTCCTCTCATATGAAGAATATTGTGGAGATCCTGGAAGAAACGGGAGAAGGCAGCATGGTGCTGATGGATGAGCTGGGCGCTGGTACCGACCCGGTGGAAGGCGCAGCCCTGGCCGTGGCCATCATCGAGCATCTGCGCCAGCAGGGAGTACTGGTGGCGGCCACCACCCACTATGCCGAGCTGAAAACCTATGCTCTGGAAACTCGGGGGGTGGAAAACGCCTCCTGTGAGTTTGATGTGTCCACCCTGAAGCCCACTTATAAGCTGGTGTTCGGCATCCCGGGCAAATCCAACGCCTTTGCTATTTCCCAGCGGCTGGGGCTGAGCATGGAGATCATCCAGAAGGCCAAAAGCGGCATGGACAGTCAGAACATCCAGTTTGAAGATGTAATCCGCACCCTGGAAGAAAAACGGCAGCAGATGGAAAATCAGCTGCAGCTGGCCCAAAGAGAGCGGCAGAAAGCCCAGGAGGACAAGGAGAAAGCGGAAAAGGCCTATGCCTCCATTGAGGAGGAGCGGAAGAAGCTGCTGGAGGACGCCAGAAAACAGGCCCAGAAGCTGATCGACGAGGCCCGGAAGGCCGCCGATGACACGGTGGAAGAGCTGCGCCGTCTGCGGCGGGAGCAAAGCCGCAATCCGGCGGAGGAGAACCTGTCCCAGGCCCGGGCGGTGATGATGGGCCATCTCTCCGAAGCGGAGAAAAAGGCCATCCAGAAAAAGATCAAAAAGCAGGCCGCTCCGCTGCCCCGTCCCTTGCAGAAGGGGGATGTGGTGGAGATCGTCTCCAACGGGATGCGCTGTACTGTGGTGGAGACTCCCAAGCCCGGCCAGCTGGTGCAGCTGTCGGCGGGAATCATGAAGTTGACGGCCAAGGAAAAGGAATTGCAGCTGATTTCGGCGGCGCCTGCCCAGAAGAAGGAAAAGGGCAGCGTGCGCACCCAGGCGCCTTCCCAGCCCACAAGGGGCAGCAGCGAGCTGGATCTGCGGGGAATGACGGCGGAAGAAGCGCTGATGGAACTGGATCGGTTTCTGGATCTGGCCTTCCGGCTGCGTTTGCCCTCGGCCACAATCATTCACGGCAAAGGCACCGGTGTGCTGCGCCAGGCCGTCCATTCCCGGCTGAAAGGAGCCCGGCAGGTGAAATCCTTCCGGTTGGGCGCCTATGGCGAAGGGGAAAATGGCGTGACCATTGTGCAGATGAACATATAAAAGAAAAAGAAGTGGGAAGAGAAAGGAACGGTGATGGGGATGCCCGGATTGGGCACGCTGATCAATATGGGGATGATTCTGGCCGGGAGCCTTGTGGGGATGCTCATCGGCAAGGGTGTGCCCGATCGGTTTAGCAAGATCATTTTTCAGGCCCTGGGCGCTTCGGCTTTTCTGATCGGTTTGTCAGGGGTTTTTACTGGTATGCTGCAAGTGGGGGAAACCGGTGCATTGGAAAGCCAGCACACCTTATTGCTGATTTTGTCTTTGGTGTTGGGCGGTATTCTGGGAGAGCTTCTGCGGTTGGACCGGCTGTTTGACAAAGCAGGAGAAATGATCAAGAACCGCTTTGGCGGCAAAGCGGGCGAGCGGGATGTGGGAGCAGGTTTTGCCAACTGCACCATCTTGTTTTGTGCCGGGGCCATGGCCATTGTGGGAGCGGTGCAGGATGGGCTTTTGGGAGACCCTACCATGCTCATTGCCAAGGGAATTCTGGATGGTATCGTATCGGTGCTCTTTGCCACGGTATATGGCCTGGGGGTGCCCCTCAGTGCATTGTCTGTGGGCCTTTACCAGGGGGCAGTGACTTTGCTGGCTGTGCTCATCAAGCCCTATCTCACCGATGCGGTGGTGACCCAGATGTCTTTGGTTGGAAGCGCTGTGCTGATGCTCATCGCATTTAATGTGTGGGATATGAAAAAGTTCAATGTGGCCAATCTGATCCCAGCCACCTTTATGCCGCTGCTCTTTTCCCTTTTTCAGGGAGTGCTGGGACGCCTTTGAGTTAGGTGTAAATGCCCCTTGCACATTCGTGACAAATCTGTTAAAATAATTACAATAGAAGCATAGAAAGCGGGGTAGCTTAAATGTTTTCCAAAGAAGTTACTGTAAACAATCAGGTGGGCCTGTATGCCAGACCGGCCACTTTCTTTATTCAGAAAGCCAATGAATTCCGCAGCACTATCATGGTGGAAAAGGAGAACCGCAAGGTCAACGCCAAGAGTCTTCTGGGCGTGCTGTCCCTGGGCATTACCAAGGGCACGGTGATCCACATTTCTGCCGAGGGCTCCGATGAAGAAGAGGCTGTCAACGCCCTGTGCACTCTGGTGGCTTCCAACTTCGGAGAATAAGCCTACATACCGGGCAACCGACCCGGGCCGTACACGAACCCATCGCCGGCGCCGCATGAAAAACCATGCGGCGCTCGCTCTTTGTGGGCGTTTTTTCGCCGGAGGACAGGATTTATGTATGAAGAACTGAAGGAAAAAGCCCTTCTGCTCCCTCTTCTGCCTGGGGTGTATATCATGCGGGACGCAGGGGGAGAGATCATCTATATCGGCAAGGCCAAGGCGCTGAAAAACCGGGTGAGTCAGTATTTTTCCAATCTGGCTTCCCATACGCCTAAAACCTTGAAAATGGTCTCCCAGGTCCATGATTTTGAGACCATCATCACTGGCAGCGAGTTTGAGGCTTTGCTTTTGGAGTGCGCTCTGATCAAAAAGCACAAGCCCAAATACAATATTCTGCTGAAAGACGACAAGGGCTATCCCTTCCTGCGCCTGTCCAAGGAGGAATATCCCCGGTTTTCCATCGTCTCCAAACCGGCGGAGGATGGGGCACGGTATTTTGGCCCCTATGGAGGCCGCAGCGGAGCGAAAAAAGCATTGGATACCGCGCTGCTCACCTTTAAATTGCCCACTTGCTCCTTGAAATTCCCCCGGGATATCGGCAAAAGCCGCCCTTGTCTCAATGCACACATCGGCCGGTGCTGCGCCGTGTGCTCGGGGAAGGTTTCCAAAGGAGAGTACAACCGGCTCATCGGTCAGGTGTGCCGTTTGCTGGAGGGCAAATACCAGGGTCTGGCGGAGGAACTGCGCCAGGAAATGGAGCAAGCCGCCGAAGAGATGCAATTTGAACGGGCTGCCGCTTTGCGGGACCGGATGCGGGCGGTGGAACGGTTGGGACGGGATCAGTTGATCATCTCCGGCGCCCTTTCCGATCTGGATGTGATCGCCTGCCAGGTGCTGGGCAGCCGGGGCTGCGTGGTGATGCTCAACTACATCAGCGGCAATCTCCTGGACAAAAAGAAGGAGTTTTTTGATGGAGTCACCCCAGAGGACATGGGAGATCTGCTGGAAGGGTTCATCAAGCAGTATTACACCATGACCCAGCGTTCTCCCCGGGTGGTGCTGGTGAATCAGGAACTGGACGATCAGGAGATGCTTTCCCAATGGCTGGGTACATTGCGGAAGGGAAAGGTCTATGTGCAAGTGCCGCAGCGGGGAGAAAAGCGGAAGCAGATGGAGCTGGCCATGGAAAATGCCCGTCAGGAGCTGGAACTTTTGGACAAGCGGGAGCAAAAGACCTCCCGCAGTTTGGAACAGCTGGCGGAGATCCTGGGCCTTCCGGCCCCACCTCAGCGGATCGAAGGGTACGACATTTCCAATCTGGCGGGAACCGGTACCGTGGCAGCTATGACGGTGATGGAAAAAGGCCGGTTTCACAAAAGTGCCTACCGCCGCTTTCAGATCAAAGAAGCACTGGGTGGAGACGACTATGGCTCCCTGGCCGAGACCATGGACCGGCGTCTCAAACGGGCCGAGGAAGGGGATAAAGGCTTCTTGCCCCTGCCAGACCTGCTGCTCATCGACGGTGGGCAGGGACAGGTGAACGCGGTGCACCAGGTACTCCGGGAGCATGGAAAGAATATCCCGGTGTTCGGCATGGTGAAGGATGACCATCACCGCACCCGGGCGCTGGTGGATGGCGATGGAAACGAGTTTGGCATCCGCACAAAGCCAGCGGTGTTTTCGCTGGTGGGCAATTTACAGGAGGAGACCCACCGGTTTGCCATCGAGTATCAGAAAAATCTGCGGGGACGCAGCATGAAGGAGAGTACCCTGTCCCGCATTCCTGGCCTGGGAGAGCAGCGCATTCGGGCGCTGCGGAAGAAATTCGGCACCCTGGCCGCCATCCGCCAGTGCAGCGAGGAAGAACTGGCCCAGGTTTTGCCCCGGAATGTGGCAAAACAGGTGCGGGAATATTTTGACGCCCAAGGGGCGAAGGAGGAAAAACCATGAGAGTGATCACCGGCACGGCCCGGGGACGGAAGCTGGAGGCACCCAAAGGGCGCAGCACCCGTCCCACCACCGATCGGGTGAAGGAATCCATTTTCAATATCATTCAGTTTGACATCGAAGGCCGCCGGGTGCTGGACCTGTTTGCAGGTTCGGGACAAATGGGCATCGAATGTCTTTCCCGGGGCGCAGAAAGCTGTGTGTTTGTGGAAAGCGACCCCAGCGCCCAGAAGGTGGTGGAGCGGAATATCGCCGCCACCGGTTTTGAGGGATGCAGCCGTTTGATCCGGGGGGATGCCTTCGGGGCTTTGTCCAGCCTGCGGGGACAGAAATTCGGTCTGATTCTGCTGGACCCGCCCTATGGCGGTGAGCTGCTCAACCAGGCGCTGCGGCAGATTGCGGAAATTGACATCCTGCAAACTGGTGGTATAATAGTATGCGAAAGTGCCCGGGAGGATTTGATCCAGCCCTTGGAGAAGCCTTACCGGGTGAAAAAGCAGTACCGCTATGGCGCCATCGCTATCACCACCTTCACCCGGGAGGAAACGAAATGAGCCTGGCCATCATCCCCGGAAGCTATGACCCGCCCACATTGGGTCATGTGGAGCTGATTCGCCGGGCAGCCCGCCTGTTTGACCGGGTCATCGCTCTGGTGATGGTCAACGACCGGAAGCAGGCGCTTTTTTCTTTGGAAGAGCGGTTTTCTTTGGTGAAGGAGAGCATAGCGGGGATTCCCGGGGCGGAAGCCGATTTTTTCGGCGGTATGACCTATGATTACATCAGGGATCACGGGGTCGATGCCATTGTCAAGGGACTGCGCAATGCACAAGACTTTACTTATGAATGTGAGATCGCCCGCTTCAACCAGCTTCATGCTCCTCAGGCCGAAACCCTGTTTTTATATGCCGAACCCCGCTGGGATCATGTGAGTTCCAGCCGTGTGAAAGAGGCCTTTCTCGCGGGGGAGGATGTGAGCGCCTGGGTGGCGCCGTCTGTATTGCAGGCGTTGGAAAGAAAGCTGGGCGCACAGTGTCACACCCACCGATAATGAAGATAGGGGAATGGAACAATGCCGGCAAACACAATCGACGAAATGGTAACTACGCTGTATGAAATGATCCAGGATGCAGGCGGAATCCCTCTGATGGGGGATCGGTGCGTCATTGAGCGGGAAAAGGCTTTGGATATCCTGGATGAGATCCGGGCCAATATTCCTTCTGATTTGAAAATGGCCCGGGAGATCGTGGAGAAGCGCAATGAGATGATCACTGCGGGGAAGCGGGAGGCCGAAGTCATCCGCAAGCAGGCGGAGGAGCTGGCCCGGCAGAAGGTCAACGACAACGACATCACCAACGAAGCCCGCCGCCGTAGCGCGGAAATCATCAACACAGCGGAAAAACGGGCCAAAGAGCTGATGGGCGCTGCCCATGCTTATTGCGATGATGCTATGAAGCGCACCGAGGAGGCCATTGCCCAGGCTTTGGAGGAAGTGCGCTCTTCCCGGGTGAAGTTCCGTCAGGCAGCCCGGGCGGAAAGCCGGACAGCGGAGGAAGCCCCTCAGGAATAAAAAGAAACGCATAGCCATTTTGCATGGATTTTGCTCGATCCCCTGGCGCCGGGACAGTCACCGGTACCAGGGGCGTTTTTTGTCTTTTACAGATTTTGAAATATTTTTGCCCAAACAGCAGAAATGGGATATTATTTTTGGAAAATGACGGAAAGAAAACAAAATGCGGGCTTTACATCATTGAAGCGATGTGATACACTATAAGTACCTTTTTGAAGGTTTTTCCCGCTTGAAATTTGGAGAAAATAAAAGACAAAGGGGACTGGGAAGATGCATGTAAGACCCAAAGAAGAAAGCATGGACGAACTGTTCCGGGCTATTTTGATGCTGAAAGATCTGGATGAGTGCCGGGCTTTTTTTGACGATCTGTGCACCGTTACCGAGCTGATGGCCATGCAGCAGCGTCTGATTGTGGCAAAGCTTTTGAAAAAAGGCTGTATTTACAGCGATATTGTGGAAAAGACCGGGGCCAGCACCGCCACCATCAGCCGTGTCAACCGGGCTCTCAGCTATGGCAAGGGCGGCTATAACATCATTCTGGAGCAGCTGGAGAAATGATCGCCTATTCCGCTTTGGCGGCGGTGTATGATGCTCTGACCGGAGATGTGCCCTATGAGCAGTGGGCCGTTTTTGCCCAAAAAGCTTTTGCCAAGGGGAAAAAGCCGGTGAAGCTGGTGCTGGAGCTGGCTTGCGGCACCGGCAGTCTGACCCGGCTTTTGGGGCAGGCTGGCTATGAGATGATCGCCTGCGATCTGTCCGCCGATATGTTGGCCGTGGCCCGGGAGAAATGCGGAGAGCTTACCTGCCCTCCGGTATTTCTTTGCCAGGATATGTGCCAGTTGGATCTGTACGGCACCATCGACGCCGCCGTTTGCTGTCTGGACAGCATCAACTATCTCACCCAGCTGCGGCAGCTGAAACAGGCTTTCGCCCGGGTTTCCTTGTTTCTGGAACCGGGGGGCCTGTTTTTGTTTGATGTAAAAACGCCTCTGGCTTTTGAGGAGATGGGCGGCCTTTCCAGCGTGGAAGAGCTGGAGGGGGCTTTTTGCGCCTGGCAGTATGGCTATGACCGGAAAAGCCGTCAGGCCCAGCACCAAGTGGATGTGTTCCTTCAGGAAGAAGACGGAACCTGGAGCCGGAACACCGAATGGCATGAGCAGCGGGCCTATACCCGCGAGCAGTTGGAGCAGGCCCTCCAGCAGGCCGGACTGCGGGTGCGCCATGTCTATGGTTCACCAGGAGGGCAGCGGGTGGGAGAACAGACCCGGCGCCTCTTTTTTGTGGCGGAAAAACCCTGATTTTTGCAGAAAATCACCATTCCATGGAGGAAATATGACAGATTACTTGATTCGCGGTATGACAAAAGACGGCTTTGTATCGGTGAGTGCAGTGGAATGCACCGGTCTTGTGGAGAGAGCCCGTCAGATTCACCACACTTTGCCTTTGGCCACGGCGGCCCTGGGCCGTACGCTGGCGGCGGCATCCATGATGGGCGACGGCCTGAAGAGCGATAACGGCTCGGTGACCGTGCAGATCCGGGGCGGCGGTCCGCTGGGGGCCATCACAGCGGTGGCCGATCATAAAGGCAATGTGCGGGGCTATCTCCAGAACCCGGCGGTGGACTTGCCTTTGCGCGCCGACGGCAAGCTGGATGTAGGCTTTGGCGTGGGACGCCAGGGACTGCTCACAGTCATCAAGGACATCGGCGCCCGGGAGCCTTTTTCTGGGAAAGTGGCCCTTCGTTCTGGAGAGATCGCCGAAGATATCGCCGGTTATTATGCCGAAAGCGAGCAGACGCCCACGGTGTGTGCACTGGGTGTGCTGGTGGGACGGGATCAGCAGGTGACCGCTGCTGGCGGCTACCTGGTGCAGCTGATGCCCGGTGTGCCGGACAGTTTGGTGGATCAGCTGGAAAAGAGCTTTACTTCCATGCCCAGCGTCACCAGCCTGCTCAGCCAGGGAAAGACCATGGAGGAGATCATGGATCAGGCTCTGGAAGGGCTGGGATTCCATGTGCTGGAGAAGCACCCGGTGGCCTATGAGTGCCATTGTTCCCGGCAGAAAGTGGAGCAGGCCCTGATCAGTATGGGAGAAAAGGAACTGCGGGAGCTGCGGGACAGTGGCGAGGATGCGCATATCACCTGCCAGTTCTGCGATGCGGAATATGTATTTTCCACAGAGGATCTGACGGCCCTTTTGAAACAGGCCAAACGGCCCTGAGGGATCGATGAAAAGGGGGCGTTGCCCCCTTTTTAAAAAATCTTGAAGAAAAATCAAAAAAAGGTTGACAGATGCAGTTTGAGTCGGTATAATAACTATCGTCGCCGCAAGGTGTGTGACAAGAAAAAGAATGGAAAAACTTTTTTCTTGACAAACACTGATCTCTCTGTTAAAATAGAGAAGCTCGCTGCGAATGAGGGAGCATAGCTCAGCTGGGAGAGCATCTGCCTTACAAGCAGAGGGTCACAGGTT
>CALLCY010000176.1:0-2091 GCA_938000015.1 uncultured Clostridia bacterium | reverse complement strand
CCAGTGTACGCCAAAGGCGTGCATGCAGCCCCTTGCAAAAACTCGAAAAAGTGGCTAAAGCCACTTTTTCGACACGCTCGCCCGCCGGGTTTCCCGGCGGGCTTTTTCTTTTGCCAAAAGGACAAGGTGTTCTAAAACAGAAGGACGAGCCGTATATCTTCTTATGGGAGGGACACGGAATGAAAGAGGAAAAACAAAGGAAAGATCTGTTTCAAATGGTATTGGGGCTTCTGCCTCAGAACTTGGCCCGGGCCGCGGACACCCTGGACACGGGAGAAAGGCTTACCTGCGAAGAACTGCGTCTGCGGGCCGGACAGCCCTTTCTGGCCCGGGCAAAAGGAAGATGGGTCACGCTGCCACGGGGCGGAGAGCCGGTACTGGTGACGGCCGGGGATCTGGATCATCTGCTGGCCCGGTGCACCAGTTATTCGGTGCACACTTACGCACCCCAGATTGCCCAGGGCTATGTGCCTTTGCCGGGAGGATGCCGTCTGGGTATGTGCGGCGAGGGAATTCTGGGGGATCGGGGAGAGATCACCGCTTTCCGCCGGTATTCCAGCGCAAATCTTCGCCTGGCCCGGCAGGTGCCCCACCTGGCCCAACCTCTGCGCCCCTGCCTCACAGAAGAAGGCCAGCTGCAAAGTGTGCTGGTGCTTTCGCCGCCGGGAGGGGGCAAAACCACTTTGCTGCGGGAGCTGGTGAAGCTTTATTCGGAGGAAGGCAGCGTGTCTTTGGTGGACGAGCGGGGAGAGGTGGCGGCCTGTCGGGAAGGGGTGCCCCAATACGATGTGGGGAGCCAGACTGACATTCTCACCGGCTGTCCCAAGGGACCGGCCATGGAGGCCATGGTGCGGGCCATGGGGCCGCAGTGGATCGCTTTGGACGAGATCACTGGAACGGAAGACTGCGGCGCGATGCTGCTGGCCCGGGGCTGCGGCTGCGGCTTTCTGGCCACGGCCCACGGCAAGGAGCTGGAAGATCTGTGGCGCCGTCCGGCCTATCGCAGGCTGGTGGAGGAAGGGGTCTTTTCCCGCCTGGTGCGCATTGTTTCCCGGGAAGGGAAGCGGGTCTATGAAGTTTATGCCATCCGAAAGGAGGACAGTGCAAATGCTGAAAGTGTTGGGAGCGCTGCTCATTACAGGCGGCTTGGGGGCGGCTGGATACTTGACCAGCTTTCTCTTGGCCAAAAGAGCGTCAGCCATCCGGTCCTTTGTGGACGGGCTGACATTGCTCTCCAGTGAGATCGGAGAAAAGCGGACGCCTTTGCCCCGGGCCGCAGCCCTTTGCGCCCGGGAGACCCGAGGAGCCGGGGGACGGTTCTGGGAGGAATTCTGCCGCCTTTTGGACAAGGAACCGGGAGAAGACCCGGCTATGCTCTACCGGAAGGCTCTTTTTCAAGGGGATTGGGGGCTGGAGGGCGGCGATCTGCGGGAGCTGGCCGCTCTGGGGCCGGTCCTGGGCCGGTACTACGGGGATATCCAGGTGCAGGCCATTGCCCAGTGCCAGAAGCGGCTAGAGCGCAATCTTCTGGCGGCGGAGCAGGAAGTGAGCAGCCGGGGCCGGATCGCCCGGGCCGCAGGATTTTCCGCCGGTATCGCTTTGGCGCTGCTGGTGATTTGAAAAAACAGGAGAGAAAACCATGCAGATCGATCTGATTTTCAAAGTGGCAGCCATCGGCATCATTGTGGCGGTGCTGGGCCAGCTGCTCATCCGCTCCGGGCGGGAGGAACAGGCCATGCTCACCACCCTGGCCGGGCTGATCGTGGTGCTGATGATCATCGTCCAGCAGATCGGCCAGCTGTTTGAGACCATCAAAAATGTGTTTGGGTTTTAGATATGGAGCTTGTGATCAAAAGCGCAGCACTGGCTTTGGTAGCCCTGGTGCTGGCGGTATTCCTTCACCGGTACAGCCCCCAGATGGCGCTTCTCACCGCCCTTTGCGCCTGTATGCTGCTGTTATTTTGGCTCATTCCTCAGCTTTCCGCCTTAGTTTCGGCGGCAGGGAACCTGGCTGCCCAGGCCGGGCTCTCCCGGGGAGAATTGATGCCTTTGGGCAAGGTGATGGGGGTGGCCATCTGCACTCGGCTGACA
>CALLCY010000175.1:0-12675 GCA_938000015.1 uncultured Clostridia bacterium | reverse complement strand
AAAAAAGCCCGGAATATCAAGGAAAATCATCGCTCAGACGATTGAAGTACGGCCTGAAGGCTGCCCGTCGCGCTCCCCAGTTCTCCAAGCGCTAATTTGTTTCAAGCAGTGTTCAAAACCCCGAAGCCTATGGTTTCGGGGTTTTCTTTTGATACAAACATTGCCTCCCTGCAACTTTTTTCTTGCACAGAGCCTGTTTCATAGTATAATAAAAAGAGATAAAAAGTCTTTACAGGAAAGGAAGTGCTGCTATGATCGGTTTATATACAGGAAACTGGGGAATGTCCCGCCCTCAATGGGGCTCGGTTGTCTCGCCTTCCCAAAAAGGGCAAATCGCCATGGTGTCCCGTACCCAACCCCAGGCCACAGATCAGCCAGTCACTCCTGTGACGGCTGCGCCTTCTGTCAGCCGTGAACAGCCCAGTTCTGTTTCCCTGTTGGATATGGCCCGCCGAAAAGGGGCTGATCCTGTGGAAATGGCGGTTCGGGGCCGTATTCAGTATCTCACCCCGGAAGAGGTGGAGCAGCAGGTGGAACAGGCCAAATCGGCTCAAGAAGTGATGGAAGAGGGCCAATGCCAGACCTGCAAAGAACGGAAATATCAAGATGGTTCCAACGATCCGGGTGTGTCCTTCAAAACTCCCACCAACATAGCGCCGGAGCAGGCAGCCGCTGCCGTGCGTGGCCATGAGCAGGAGCATGTGGTACGGGAGCAGGCCAAAGCTCAACGAGAAAACAGGGAAATCGTTTCCCAGTCAGTGACCTATCACACAGCCATCTGCCCGGAGTGCGGAAAAGTCTATATTTCCGGCGGCACCACCCGCACCAGTTCCCGGGCCATCGAAGAGCAATCCACCAGGGAATCGGAGAATCCAAATACACAAGCTCCTTTCTCCGCCGTCGCATAAACTAAAAATCCTTGCCATTCTCCATGGCAGGGATTTTTTCTATTTCCACTCTCTCCCCACCCAAAAGAGGTGATCTGTATGACCTACTGTATGTCCGATCTCCATGGAGAAAAGGATATTTTTGACAAAATGCTGGAAAAGATCCAGTTTTCTTCCCTGGACCATTTATATATTTTGGGGGATGTGATCGACCGTGGCCCCCATGGCGTGGAACTTCTGGAGCAGATCATGGCATCTGACAATATCACCATGCTGCTGGGCAACCATGAGCAGATGTGTCTGAGCACCCTGGGCCTGCATCAGGAAATAGGAGCCCGGGAACTATGGCGGCAAAATGGCGGGATGAGCACCTATCGCACTTTGCTCTATCGCCGCACTCCCAGGGATCGGCATCAGATCCTGCGTTTTCTCGCCGGGCTGCCGGATCATCTGGACATCGCGGTGAATGGGCAGAAATTCCACCTGGTCCATGGCTGCCCCGGGCCGGATCAGGAAACCCGCATCTGGGGCCGGGTGGATGAAAACACGATAAGCCCCTATCCAGACACACTTTGCATCGTGGGCCATACCCCTACGGTTTTCCTTTCCGGCTCTGTGGATGTTCCCTTCTCCATCTGGCACGGAAAGGGTGTTTTGGACATCGACTGTGGCTGCGGCCACCGGAACGAACCTCTGCGGCGATTGGCTTGCCTGCGCTTGGAGGATATGGTGGAATTTTATGTGGGAAGTGCAGAAAACGAGCCATCCCAGTAACCCACTTGTCTAAGCCTGACAACTTCAAAACAGCTATGGACATTTGTACCCAAGTAAAGTACAATAATTCCGCAGAGCTTTTTGATACAGTAAATCATGCATTCCCTGGCGGTTGGTCAGCAGCAGGCCCCCTCTCCTCCAGGAAATGTCACCGCCCTGAAAGACCACGGTTTTTCGGGGCGTTTTCTGCCTTTTCCACCAGTGTTTCCCGATGAGAAAAGGGCATCATAACAAAGAAAGGAGCCATCCATGCTTCAAATCCAACATATCTCCAAGCAATACAAAACCGGTGAATTGGTGCAGCACGCACTGCGGGATGTGAGTCTGAATCTGCGGGACAATGAATTCGTTTCCATTCTGGGGCCCAGCGGTTCGGGCAAAACCACCCTTCTGAACATCATCGGCGGCCTGGACCGTTACGATACCGGCGATCTGATCATCAACGGCGTCTCCACCAAGCAATACAAAGACCGGGACTGGGATTCCTACCGCAACCACACCATCGGCTTTGTGTTCCAAAGCTACCATCTCATTCCCCATCAATCGGTGCTCTCCAATGTGGAGCTGGCGCTGACCATTTCCGGCATTCCACGAAGCCAGCGCCGCCAGCGGGCCAAAAAAGCCCTGGAACAGGTGGGCCTGGGGGATCAGATGCACAAGCGGCCCAATCAGATGTCCGGCGGCCAGATGCAGCGGGTCGCCATCGCCCGGGCTTTGGTCAATGATCCGGACATTCTGCTGGCCGATGAGCCCACAGGCGCTCTGGACAGCGAAACCAGCATCCAGATCATGGATCTGCTGCGGGAAGTGGCCAAGGACCGGCTGGTGGTGATGGTGACCCACAATCCGGAGCTGGCCCAGGAATATTCCACCCGCATCGTCAACCTGCGGGACGGCAAAATCATCCACGATTCCGACCCCTTTGACCCGGAAAAAGAAGAGCAGCCGCAGGCGGAGCACCGCAACATGGGCCGGGCCAAAATGTCCTTTCCCACTTCCCTTTCCCTCAGCTTCAACAATCTGCGCACCAAAAAAGGACGAACTCTTCTCACGGCTTTTGCCGGTTCCATCGGCATCATCGGCATTGCTCTGATCCTGGCTTTGTCTTCCGGGGTAAACAACTATATCGCCGATGTTCAAAAGGAGACCATGACCTCCTATCCCATCACCATCAGTTCAGAAACGCTGGATATGACCGGCATGATGAATAACATGATGGGGCTGGGCATGGCCAAACAGGATCAAAACCAAACCACCCCAGAAGAGGGTGTTCACGCCGATTATACCGACATCCAGGTCAGTGAGACCATTGCCTCCAGCGTGATCGAAAACAACCTCACGGCTTTCAAGGACTATCTGGATAATCCGGACAGTCCCATTCGTCCCTATCTGGGAGAAAACGGCGTGGCTTACTCCTATCATGTGAACTTCGATGTGTACTCCTACGACCCCGATGGGGTTTTGGTGAACACCAATGCCGATCCGGAAGAAATATCCGGCAGCGAAAGAAGTGGTTTTGGCTCCATGCCCACTGGGATGGAATCCATGCCTATGATGATGGGAGGCAGTTCCTCCACTCAAGCCAAGAACTTTTCCCAGCTGATGGCTGGCACCGACGATCAAGCCATCAGCCAGGTGGTCACCGACAGCTATGATCTTCTCTATGGCGCTTGGCCGGAAGAATACAACCAGGTGGTTCTGGTATTGGACGAAAACAACTCCCTTTCCACCGCTTCCCTGTACCAGCTGGGGCTGATCTCGGCCCAGCAATACCTGGAGATCCAGGAACAGATCGCCGATGGCTCTGAAGTCTCTCCTCTCTCCTGGGACTATGAGACCATCTGCGGGCACACCTTTTCTCTGGTTCCTGCGTCTGACCGTTATACCGAAAAAGAAGATGGCACCTTTGCCTACACAGCGGATGGTACACCTCAGCAGGAACAACTGGTGAAAAACGGAATCACTCTCACCATTTCCGGTGTAATCCGCCCCAAAACAGATGCGGCCAATGCCACCATTTCCACCCCGGTGGCCTATACCTCCCAACTGACCGATTATGTGATCGAGCACACCAATGCCAGTGCCGTAGTGACAGCCCAGGAACAAACACCGGAGATCAATGTGCTCAACGGCATGGAGTTTGAAGCACCCAGCCAGGAAGAAAAGATTGAGGACGCCAAAACCTATCTTTCGGCCATGGGAGTGTCGGACAAGGCCGCCATGTTCCAGATGATTCAGTACTACCTGGCTCAGGAACAGACCGGGGTGAAGTTTTCCGGAGACCCCAGCCAGCTTTCCCAGGGGAATGGCTCCATGGGCTCCTCCATGGGAAGCGCTGATGAGGCGGCTTTGGCCCAGGCCCTGGATCTGTGGCTGGCCGATTCGCCAGACCCGGATATCTTGCTGTCCATCTACGATGAAACCATCGCCGGGGCCTCTTATGAAGAGAATATGGAGAGCTTTGGAAAGGTCAGCTACGATGCCCCCTCTTCCATCAGCATCTACACCGACAGTTTTGAGGACAAAGAGTCGGTATCCCAATGCATCGCCGACTACAACAAAGAAGCCAGCGAGGAAAACCAGATCACCTACACCGATTATGTGGAATTGATGACCCAATCCCTTACTTCCATTGTGGACATTATTTCCTATGTGCTCATCGCTTTTGTGGCAGTGTCCCTGGTGGTATCCTGCATTATGATCGGTATCATCACCCATATTTCCGTCATGGAGCGCACCAAGGAGATCGGCATCCTCCGGGCCATGGGTGCTTCCAAAAAGAATATCTCCCAGGTATTCAATGCCGAGACCTTCATCATCGGCTGCCTGGCCGGAGCACTGGGGGTTCTGGTGTCTGCTTTGCTCACCATCCCCATCAACGCCATCTTGCAAAGTTTGCTGGATGCATCCTCTCTCACCGTGGCCTTGCCCGTGACTTACGGCGGTTTCTTGATTCTGCTCAGCATTCTTATTACCATGTTGGGCGGTCTGCTCCCCGCCAAAAATGCGGCAAAAAAAGATCCCGTGGCCGCTTTGCGTACCGAATAACATCTTTCATCCTACAAGGAAAGCCCTCTTGCAGCTGTTGCCGCAAGAGGGCTTTTGCAAAAGAAATGATCTCTCAACCTTTGGTGCCATGGATCACTTTGATCCATTTTCGGCTCCGCAGCCGGAAGACGCACCAGACGCATTTGATGATCTGATCGATTTTCAGCATGGTATAGATCCAGAAGGGCGACCAGTGCAGCACCATGCCGGCCAGATACCCCAAGGGGATGGAAGCCACCCACAGAAAGAGGATGTCACCCACCATCAAAAACTTGGTATCTCCCCCGGCCCGCAGCACGCCTTTGGTGAGAATGGAGTTCATGGCCTGGAAAATAATGATAAAGCTGATGGCATCCATCAGGCTCCAGGCGATCTCCTTGGCCTGGGGCGTCACCTGGTAATAGTTGATGATGGGGCCGCGCAGCAGCAAAATCACCAGAGCCGCCAGGCATCCTACCAAAAATCCCAATCCCAGGAAGGTATAGCCCTGCCGCTGTGCCTTGTCATATTCTCCCCGGCCCATGGTATGACCGGTGATGATACCGCTGGCGTTGGAAATGCCCTGGGTCAGCACCGAGCTGAGCTGCTGCACCACAGTGGTCACCGAATTGGCCGCCACAAAAGCAGTACCCAGCCGTCCGGTGATCATGGCCACAGCGTTATTTCCCAAGGCCAGCAAGCCGTCGCTGACCAGAACAGGGATGCTGATACGCAAATATTCGCTCAGAAGATCCCGGCACTTCATAAACAAATGCCCGACACGATAACCGATCTTCTGATCCCGGAAAAAGAAATAACCACAAATAAACACCAGCTCAAAAACCCGGGAAATCAGTGTTCCCAGTGCAGCGCCGGCAATCTCCATCCGGGGTGCACCCAGATGACCGAAAATAAACACCCAGTTAAAGAAGATGTTGATAAAGAAGGCCAGAATGGAGCAGAACAGCGGCAGCTTTACTTGGCTGACACTGCGCAGAACGATGGTACAGGTCAAAGACAGGCCCATACAGAAATAAGTGGGCAGCAGCCAGCGGAGATAGAGCACACCGTAATCCACCGTAACCTTTTCGGAAGTATAGATTCGCATGACCATCTGGGGACTGATCAAAGTGGCCAGGGTAAACACCGCGGCAAAGGCCAGACAGATGCGAAGCATGATGGTGATGGCTTTGCGCAGTCCCTCCTTGTCCTGCATCCCCCAGAAACGGGAAGTGAGCACCGAAGCTCCCATACCGATGCCCATACAAAAGATCTGAAATAGGTTGATAAACTGCCCGGCCAGGGCCGAGGCCGAAAGCTGGGCATCCCCCATGCTGCTGAGCATGATGGTGTCCATCAGATTGATCCCCACGGTGATCAACTGCTGCAAGGAGACCGGCACGGCAATGCGCACCACATTTTTATAAAACTCCTTGTCCCCCAGATATCCCCTGAGATCCCATTTTCCCTCACTCATGGCGCCCCTCCTTCCCGAGACGCTCTTCGCTTTGCTCTTTCCTTGTCACAAAGCACCTCTCCTTTCGTTTTTTCATCCAATTCTATTATAAAAACATTGTGAGTTTTTCGTCAAGTTTCCCCAGTCCATGCCGGTCATTGTTTTTTCGTTGATATTTTCGTTCTACCATATTGACATCTATATTTCCTCATGCTATAATTCATAATGTCCTTCGAAGAACGAAAACAATTACGAAATCCGAAAGGAGAATATCACATGACAAATCAAGAAATTCTGCATCAGTTGAAAGAGATCCAGGGCCAGGTAAACGGATTGATCCAGGCCTTGGAGCGGGAAGAGCAAAGCCAGTCGGTCACTGCTACGGTGGGAGAAGTGCGCCGGGCCGCCATTCTGGAAGAAGTCTACCGCCAGGGCGGCAGTGTGACAGCGGCGGACATTTCGGTTTTTGCCCAGCGCTATGGCCGCTCGCCCCGTTCCTGTGGCGGCTATTATTCCGGCGCCGCTCCCTCTCTGGCCGCCAGCGAAGATAAAACCCGTCGTGAACTCACCGCTGTGGGAACCGAACTGGTGCTGGAAGCCCGGGAAAAATGGGGAGAAGATTGGCTGGACCGTCTGCCCATGGATGTGCTTTCCAACCCCCACACCCCGGACACCACCATCGCTTTTTGATCTCCCCTCTTCCTTGACACATCCTTCTTCCAGTGCTACACTTCCCCTGGAGACCGCCGGATTTTCTCCGGCGGTCTTTTCTTTCGCAAAGGAGGGCTTTTCTTGAATGCTGTTTTGTTGGCCTGTTCTTCTTTAGCCAAAGATGTAATGGCCGCCCAGGAAAAAATGCACACCAATCACCCGGTGATTTGGCTCAATCGAAAATACCATGCAGACCCCAAGGAAATGCGCCGTCAAATCCAAAAAACACTGAGCGAACTGGACCCCACAGTGGATACCGTTTTGGTGGCCATGGGCTTTTGCGGTGGCTCCTGGGGGGATCTGGCCGCCCAACAGCGCATTGTGATTCCCTGTGTAGACGACTGCATCACCCTGCTGCTTCACACCGATGACCGAAAGGCCTCCAATCTGAAGCAAACCGGGCATTTTTATTTCCGTGAACCGGATGCCGGAGAGATTTCCTTGGAAAGTATGGAAAAGCACCTTTGCCAGAGCCGTGGAGAAGCCCAGGGCCGCGCCCTTTTCCATCAATGGTTTGATCCTTTCACCCATATTGATACCATCGATACCGGGACCTATGACAGTTATGCTCCGGACCATCTGCGCCAGGTTCAGCGGGATGCCGATCTGACCCAATGTGCCGTACGCCATGTCCCGGGCAGCATCCGTATATTGGAGAAGCTGGTATCTGGTCAGTGGGATGAACAATTCTTGATCGTGGAACCAGGAAATTCTCTGGCCTGGAAGGATTTCTTTTGATTTTCTGCCAGAAGCCTATTTTTCAGCCGCCGTCAGGCGGCTTTTTCTTTTTTGAAATTCCCCCTTGACAAAGCAAATGGACAATTGTATTATTGTACTATGTTCTTAATACAGTGATACAAAAAGGAGCGTGAGCCTATGGCCTGGCAATTTGACAGCGACCGCCCCATCTATGCCCAGCTGGTGGAGCAGATCCAGCGGCTGATCCTCTCCGGCGCCTATCCCCCAGGCAGCAAGCTGCCCTCGGTGCGGGAACTGGCGGCCCAGGCGGCGGTCAATCCCAATACCATGCAGAAAGCCCTGGCCGAGCTGGAGACCGATGGGCTGCTTTTCACCCAGCGCACAGCGGGCCGCTTTGTCACAGAGGATGGTGAAGCCATCCAGCGGCTTCGACGGCAGCTGTGCCAAGGCATCTTGGAAAACTTCATCCAAAGCATGACCGGTTTGGGATTCACTCCCCAGCAGGCTTTGGAGCAATTACAACTTCATGTGGAGGGAAGAAACTGATGAACGCTTTACTGGAATGCCGTAATCTGACCAAATCCTATGGCAGAAAACCGGCGCTGTCCAATGTGGACCTGACCATCTCCCCTGGCCGGATCGTGGGACTTCTGGGGCCCAACGGCAGCGGAAAGAGCACTTTGATCAAGCTGGCCAACGGCCTTTTGACCCCCACCGCCGGCGAAATACTGGTGTGCGGCAAGAAGCCGGGAGTGGAAAGCCATCTGTCGGTATCCTATCTGCCGGACAAAAACTATCTCAATGACTGGATGCGGGTATCGGACATCATCGGCTATTTTTCCGATTTCTATCAGAATTTTGACGCCAACCGTGCCCGGGATATGCTCCGCCGCCTGGATATCGACGAAAGCCAGCGGCTGAAGTCTTTGTCCAAGGGCACCAAAGAAAAGGTACAGCTGATTCTGGTGATGAGCCGCAGAGCCCAGCTTTATCTGCTGGATGAACCCATCGGCGGCGTGGACCCGGCGGCCCGGGACTACATCCTCAATACCATCATCACAAATTACGACGAACAAGCCAGCATCGTTCTTTCCACCCATCTGATCGCCGACATCGAAAAAGTGTTGGACGATGTGATCTTCCTGGCCGAAGGCCGGGTGGCTCTGGTGTCCTCGGTGGACGAGATCCGGGAGAAAAATGGAAAATCGGTGGATGCTTTGTTCCGGGAGGTATACAAATGCTGAGAAAATTACTGAAATATGAATTCAAGTCCACAGGGCGCACCTTTCTGCCCATCTATGGAGCCCTGTTGATCACCGCTTTTCTTACCCGACTCTTTGTCTTTAACAAGGATGTCTCCAATTCCTTCTTTTTGGGGATTTTCCAGGTGGTGATCTCCTCCCTGTTCGGCTTTTTGCTCATGGCGGTGTTTATCCTCACTCTGGTGGTCTCTCTCCAGCGGTTTTACAAAAACCTGCTGGGCGAAGAAGGGTATCTGTCCATGACCTTGCCGGTGAAGCCCTGGCAACACATCTGCTGCAAGTCCCTTACCTCTCTGGTGTGGTACATTTTAAGCAGCATTGCCGCCTTCCTGGCCTTTGTGATTCTGGCCTATGAAAAAGGGATGGTGGCAATGTCCTTTGGGGTCATCGGTACTTCCATCCGTCTGGGTTATCTGAATGGTCAGATTATCACAGCCTGCATAGAGTTTTTCCTTTTCTGTGCTTTTGGTGTATTGGCCTTCACCATGATGCTCTATGCCAGCATGGCCTTGGGACAGCTGAGCGCCAACAAGCGACTGCTCACCTCCTTCGGCGCTTTCCTGGCCCTGAACTTCCTGGTCCAGATCCTTCTGGGGGTGCTGGGGAACCTGGCTGCTCAGTGGATTTTCCCCATATCCAGCGACTGGGCCATTCATGTGGCCCTGCTGCTGAGCATCATTGTGGAACTCTTTTTCCTTGCAGGATTCTTTTTCATCACAAATCGCATTCTGTCCCGCAAGCTCAACCTGGAATAAAAAAAACGCCCTGCTGCGACGGTTTCCGCCCCTTGATCTGTGATACCATATCCTTTGCGGGGGACGCTGCCAATGGGCTGGCGCAAGCGGCTGTGCCGCGCCCGCAGCCAAAAAAGCACAAAAGAAGCGTATGTTTTCTCAAAACAGCGCTTCTTTTTTCTTTTTCTCCCCTCTTCCTCCCTCTTCGGCAACAAAAATAGAAAATCTTTTTTTCTCCCGAAAATTCGACACCTTCCTCCATACATCCCATGTATAATAGAAGCATCGGGATCGTATCACTTAGGGAAACCACAAGAAAGAGGACTCCTGCAATGAAACACACTCTCCAACTGTTCGCTTATCGACTGCTGACCCTGTGGCACCATGGGCTCATCCGGCTCTATCAGCTATGGGGAAAGCTGTGGCTTCTGCCTGGCCTTCCTGTGCCGGACAGCTTCCGAAGCCGCCGCCTGCTTTCTCTGTGCCGCAAACTCAACCGCCATCTGTGCCTGGCCATGCGCTGCTCCCACCACCGGAAGCGGCTGATCCTGGCTTTGCAATAACCCTATGAAAAAAGCCGCCCTCTTTGGGCGGCTTTTTTATGTCAAAAATCCAGCATGGCGGCATCCAGCAAAATATCCTGTTTTTTTACCTTTTCCCAATCAAACAGAGAAGTAAGTTCCCGGGGTGTGACCGCTTCTTCTTTGGACAAAATCCCCGCCCAGAAAGCCAATTTTCCCACCAGCTCTTCCGGCCCAATCCGACTGCGCAAAGCCTCCAGATCCAGATCCCCATCCCGCTTGGACAAACGGCGGCCATCGGGAGCCAGGAGCAAGGGCACATGATAATACTGTGGCTGAGGAAAGCCCCACAACCGCTGAAGCCAGATCTGCCGGGGCGTGGAGGAAAGAAGATCGCTGCCCCGCACCACTTGACTCACTCCCATGACCCCATCGTCCCAGGTCACCGCCAGTTGATAGGCAAAGACCCCATCGGAACGCCGCAGGATAAAATCTCCACAGTCCCGGGCCAGATTTTCTTCATACACGCCCCGGCATCCGTCGGTGAAAGAGATCACTTCATCCGGCACACGAATGCGAATGGCCGGGCGGCGGTGTTTTTCTTTCTCCTGCCGCTCCTCCATTGTCAACTCCCGACAGCGGCCACTGTAAATCACCTGTCCATCGGAGGCGTGAGGGGCCTCAGCGGCGTGCAGTTCTGCCCGGGTGCAGAAGCAGGGATACAAAAATTCTTGCCGCTTCAGCAGATCCAAGGCCTTGGCATATTCCTCCTCCCGGCGGCTCTGCCAATACTGTTTCTCCTCTTCCCCAGGAATACCGGCGCCTTCGTCCCAATCCAGCCCCAGCCACAAAAGATCTTCCATCAGCACCCGGGCATAGCTCTCCCGGCTGCGCTGCGGGTCCAGATCCTCCATGCGCAGCAGGAGACTTCCACCCTGACTGCGGGCTGAGAGCCAGGCTAAGAGGGCACAAAAGGCATTGCCCAGATGCATTCGTCCCGTGGGACTGGGGGCAAACCGCCCTTTGATGGATTCCATCCTCCATTCTCCTTCCTTTTTCGGGATATTTCTTGGAAAATCCGAAAAATTTTTCTTTCCCCTTGCAATTCATCGCTTTACAGAGTAGTCTATATAAGGCTGTCCCTGGACAGGCCACAACCACTATGGAAAGCAGGACGCAACTCATGTCAAAGACCAACGATCTGGGCAGAGATCCCATTGGAAAACTGGTACTCAAACTGGCCATTCCCTCTATGTTGGCCCAATTCGTCAATGTATTCTACGGCATTGTGGACCGGATGTACATCGGCCACATTCCCCATGTGGGTGATCTGGCGCTGGCCGGTGTGGGCGTCTGTGGCCCTATCGTCA
Organism: uncultured Clostridia bacterium; assembly: GCA_938000015.1. GTDB lineage: Bacteria > Bacillota > Clostridia > Oscillospirales > Butyricicoccaceae > Pseudobutyricicoccus. The sequence goes on along the minus strand of CALLCY010000175.1, from coordinate 1,234 downwards.
CCCTGATTTCTTCTTTTGCCTTCTTGGTGGGCTTGGGCGGAGCGCCGCTGATGGCCATCCGTTTGGGTGAAAAAAACAGAGAAGGCGCCCAAAAGATCCTGGCCAATGCCTTTCTTATGCTCTGTGTTCTTTCCCTTTTGCTCACCGGCGCTGCTCTTTTGCTGAAAAAGCCCATGCTCATGGCTTTTGGTGCCAGCGGCGCTACCTATGGCTATGCCAATGAATACATGACCATTTATGTACTGGGTACCCTGTTCGCCATCTTATCGGTGGGACTGAACCAATATATCATCTGCCAGGGCTATTCCACCATGGGTATGGCCACAGTGATCATCGGTGCGATTCTGAATGTGCTGCTGGACCCGGTGTTCATCTTCCTGCTGGGACTGGGCGTGCGAGGAGCTGCTTTGGCTACTGTGATATCCCAAGCCGTCAGCTGCTTTTTTGTGATCTGGTTTCTCCGCAGCCGCAAACCCCAGATCTCCCTCACATTGGGAGGCTACTCCCCCTCCATCATGCGGCGAATCCTGCTGTTCGGTCTGTCTCCCTTCACCATCATCGCCACCGACAGTGTGCTGCTCATCGCTCTCAACAGCGTACTCCAGCGTTACGGCGGCGCCAAGATGGGAGACACCTATATCACCGTGGCCACCATTGTGCTCAGCTATATGCAGCTGATCACCATGCCTCTGGGCGGCATCACCGGCGGTACCCAGCCCATTCACAGCTTCAATTATGGCGCAAAGAAAGTGGACCGCATCCGCCTGGCCATCCGCAAAGTACTAAAGCTGTGTCTGATTTTCACCGGCGTGATGTTCCTGATCAGCCAGCTGGCCGGTTATTATTTTGCCATGATCTTCACCCGCAATGAAGAACTGCTTCGCCTGTCCTCCTGGGCCATCCGGGTATTTACCTTCTCGGTGATCCCTCTGGCCTTCCAGTATGAGTTTGTGGACACCTTTACCGCCTTGGGTATCGCCCGGGGAGCCCTCAGCCTGTCCCTCATCCGCAAAGCAGTCTTTTTGGTTTTCACTCTGGCACTTCCCCATTTCCTAGGAGCCCAGGCTACCTTTTTTGCCGAGCCTGTCACCGACCTGCTCTGTGCCATCCTGACCAGCGCCGTGTTTTTAAGCAATATCAACCGGCTTCTGGACGAGCGGCTGGCCATGCCCGACGATGTACAGCTTTATCAATAATCCACGCCGCCCCATCACAGGGGCGGCTTTTTTAATAG
>CALLCY010000174.1:0-19639 GCA_938000015.1 uncultured Clostridia bacterium | reverse complement strand
TGTGCGTGGCTTTTTGCACTTCTCAAGGGGCAAGTGTGCGCCAAAGGCGTGCATGTAGCCCCTTGCAAAACCCCCTAAAGTGGCCTGAGCCACTTTTTCAACATACAAAGCGCCCCGGCATAACACCGAGGCGCTGTGAATCAATCTTCGGTTTTGCCTTCCGACTTTCCTTCTCCGCTTTTCCGAGGGCGGCGAGGAGGATAGCGGCGAGGCGGACGGCTGCGGTTTTCCCGATTCTCCCCGTTTTCCCGGCCTTCCCGGTTTTCACGGCTCTCACGGTTATTGCGGCCCTCCCGCTTCTCTCTGTTCTCTCTGCCCTCCCGGTTCTCCCGGTTTTCACGATTTTCACGATTTTCTCGGTTATCCCGAGGACGGCGGGGCTGGGGCCGCTGAGATTTTTCCCGGTTTTCTCCCCGTTCCTCTTCCACTTTGGGAGCAGGAGCGGTCTCTGCTTTCTGAGGAGCCGGTTCCGGCTTGGGGCCGTTCTCTTGTGCCTTGGGAGCGGCCTCTCCATGGTCGGCCGACTTGTTCTTGGGACGGCGTGCCCGGATGCGTCCGGGGCGCAGCACCGTCAGCTCATCCTTCCGGTAGAGCCGGGGCGCTTCGTTGCTGTCCTCCAGACGGACCTTGCAGAATCCCCGCAGCAGGCTGATCTCGGTGACCACGCCCTGGCCGTTGGGAGTCTCCACCAGAGAATCCACCGGCGGCGTGGTGCGCAGCAGGTCCTGATAGGCCTCGTTTTCATACTTCAGACAGCACATCAACCGGCCACAGCTGCCGGAGATCTTGGAGGGATTGAGGGACAAGCCCTGGTCCTTGGCCATGTTGATGGACACCGGGGCAAAATCGTCCAGGAAGGTGGCGCAGCACAATGGACAGCCGCACACACCCAGTCCTCCCAGCATTTTGGCCTCATCCCGCACGCCGATCTGCCGCAGCTCGATGCGGGTGCGGAACACCGACGCCAGATCCTTCACCAGCTCCCGGAAATCCACCCGGCCATCGGCGGTGAAATAAAAGAGGATCTTCCCCCGGTCAAAGGTGTATTCCACCTCCACCAGCTTCATTTCCAGCTGATGGGCCCGGATCTTTTTTTCACAGATGGCGAAGGCCTCTTTCTCCAGACGCTGGTTTTCCTCCACCGTTTTTTTATCTTCCTCGGTGGCGGCTCTGAGCACCCGGCGCAAAGGCTTGACGATCTGATAGTCCTCCACCTCGTGGTTGGGCGTGGCCACCTGACCGTACTCCACCCCTCGGGCGGTTTCCACGATCACATAGCTGTCCTTGTCCACCTTCAGATTCACCGGGTCAAAATCATATACTTTTCCTACTTTTTTAAAACGAACTCCGATAACTTCCGTCATATTTCCTCCCTTGGGGCCCGGCAAAGCGCAGCTGGCCGCAGGTGGCGGCCAGTCCCCCGCTCATGGCGGACACCGAAGCGTTCCATTGGACGCGGGCCGAAAGGCCCCGCAGATATTCATACAGGGACAAAATCCAGTCTTCCCCGCCCTTTTCCCGGGCCAGATGCCACAGGCCCACACAGGCCTCATCGCAGAAAAGGGCAAACTCCTCCCGATTCAGGCTCCCCGCTTCCAAACAGGCGGTGAGCACCTGCCATTCTCCCTGGTGCAAAGCTGCAAGAAAACGGCGGGCCACGGCGCTTCCCTTGCCCTCGGCTCCCTCCAGAAGCTGAAGGGCCCGGCCCAGAGAGCCGCCGCAGTTTTCCGCCGCCTGGCGTCTTGCTTCCGGCCCTTTCTCCGGCTGGCGCTTTTCCAGCTCTTCTTCCACCACCGATTGGGGCAAAGGCTCCAGAGCATAGCGGACACACCGGGAGCGCACCGTTTCCAAAAGCTCCTCGGCCTGACGGCACAGCAGGATAAACACCGTCTCCCTGGGCTCTTCCAGTACTTTGAGCAAGGCGTTCTGGGCCTGAGGGTTCATTTTGCCGCTGTCATTGAGCACAAAAATTTTCTGGCTGCTTTCACTGGGGCGGATGAAGGACAGACGGCGGATCTCCCGCACATCGTCCACCTTGATCAGCCCTCCCTCCGGATTAAACAGCCGATAGTCCGGATGGGAACCGGCCTCCATGCGCACGCAGGGGCCGCAATGGCCGCAAGGCCCGTCTTTTTCCTGGCACATCAGGGATTTGGCCATAGAAAAGGCGGCGGTGCGCTTTCCCAGGCCCTCCGCCCCCTCCAGGATCACAGACTGAGGAAAATCCTCTTTGAAAAGGGGAGCGAGCGCCTCTTTGAGACGCTCGTTCCCCAACAAATGCGACAGACGCATAATCGATCAGACTTTCTTGAACTGTTCCACATCCAGCACGAAGATGGTGGCGCCGCCCACAACCACTTCCACAGGCATGGAAGGATAGAAGCTGATGCCGGCTTCGGCGCTGCTGGGAATGAGCTGCTTGCGGCTCTTGGAGTACTTGCCGATGATCTCCAGGCAGTGCTCCAGCTTGTCGTCCTCCACGCCGATGAGCACCGTCACATTCCCGGCCCGGAGAAAGCCGCCGGTGGTGGACAGTTTGGTGATCTGATAACCATCTTTCATCAGGTTATGCATGACGGTGGAAGCATCGTCCGAGTTGAGGATCGCAATAATCATTTTCATATGTAGCCGCCTCCTTGGTGGTTTTTATTAAAAATATTGGGGGAATCCCCCCTTGGATTGTTCTTATTATACCCCATCTGGAAAAAAGATTCAATGGATATTTCGTGAACGAGCGTCCTTTTTCCTCACCGGTAGACCCGGGGGATGGAGGGGGGCACGAACATGGGGGACACATCGAACAAAGCGATTTCTCCCGGCTGGCAGTCGATGTCGGTCACATCCACCGTGGTGTGGTTGAGGCCCACATGGCCCAGCACCCGTACCCGGCGATTTCCCACCGTCACATAGAATTTTTTCCGCCGCAGCCATTTTGCCATATCTCCCAGGGCGTAGCGCAAACTGTCCCGGAAGCGGAAGGCGTCCCGGCCCTTTTCCACCATGAATCCGTCGGAATAACCCACCGGAATGACGGCGATTTTGGTGGGGCGCTTTGTGACAAAGGCCGGGCCATAGCCCACCCCGTGGCCTGCCGGGAGCCAACGGACTTCGGCCACCTGGCTTTCCAGCCGTCCGGTTTTCTGCAGCCCGGTGTCTCCCTTGGCGGTGGTGCGGCCGCCGATGGCCGAACCGATGCGCACCCCGTCCAGCGAGGGCAGGTCGCAGCGGAACAAGGCGGCGCTGTTGGCGGCGTGGAGCATCCCCGGATCAAAGCCCGCCTGACGCACCTTGGCCGCCATTTCCACCAATTTGTCATACTGGACTCTGGTGGCCTTGGGGCTGGCAAAGGCCGAGGGGAAATGGGTGAACATACCGGTGACATGGAGATTCCCCATAAAGCGGAACACCGAAAGCACCCGCTCCAGTTCCGAAGGCTCGAAACCATAGCGGCCCATACCGGTGTCGATCTCCACATGGACATCTGCCACCATCCCCGCTTCTTCCGCCATGCCGTTGAGTGCCACAGCCGCATCATAGGAACCGATGGCTGCCGTAGCGGTGGAGGACAAAATCTTCTCAATATCCTCCTTGACGGCGGTGGAGCGGAGCATGAGAATCTCTTCGTCCAGAAACCCTCCGTCCCGCAGGGCCACGGCATCCTCCGGCTCGGTAACGCCGAAGCGCTTGACCCCCTGGCGGCGGAGCAGATCGGCCATGGGGAGCATCCCCAGGCCATAGGCGTTGGCCTTGAGCACAGCGATCAGCGGGGCCCCGCCGGATTTTTCCCCGATGACCTCCAGATTGTGTATGATCTTTTCTTCTTCGATCACAAGCCGTTTCATCTGTTATCCCCTTCCCCAAGGGCTATTTGTTTTCCTGTTTTTCTTCCTGCTTCTCTGTCTCTTTGGCTTTTTCCTGTGGCTTGTCCTTTTTGGTTTTCCGCACATAGGCGGCATGGCGCAGGGTGCGCACCATTTTCATTCCGGCGCCCACAGCCAGATTGACCACAGGCTTATAGATGTATTCCAGCTCCCCGCAGAACTCCACCAGCTCGCCGCTGAAGCCTTTTTTGAACAGGTACAGGCCATAGAGGGGATTTTCCGGGGTCAGATCTCCGGAGACGCCCCGGAAATCGTAAATATCACAGCCTTCTTCCACAGCCCACTGGATCATGTTCCACTGGAGCAGATAGTTGGGCATCACATTCCGGTACTGGTTGGAGGAAGCGCCGTAGAGATACCAGACCTTGTTGCCAAAGTGGATGGCCAGCGTGCCGGCCACCGGCTTGTCGTTATAGAGGGCCATATAGAGCCGGGCGTCCTCTCCCATCTCCCGCAGCAGCTTTTCAAAATAGCTCTGGGGTCTTGTGATGAAGCCGTCCCGCTGGCCGGTCTCTTCCATGATGCGGGCAAAGTGGGGCAGCATCTCTTTCACCTGCTCCTCGTTGCAGCAGATGACCTCCACCCCTTTCCGCCCGGCCAGACGGATGTTGTAGCGGGTCTTCTGGTGGAAGGCGGCCATCAGCTCATCCAGTGTCTTACCCGCCACATCCAGGCGGAACACATAGTTGGGCTGCACCCCTTCAAAGTTCTTGCCGCTCTCCTTGTGCTTGTAACCCAGCTCCTTCATGATGGAGATGAACTCCTTGTCCTCGCTTTTGATGTCCGGGTCCATCATGAGAGAATAGGCATGGTATTTTTTCGCCAGCTCTTTGGCTCCCTGGGTCAGTTCGGCCAAAGTCTCCTTGTCGTGGCTGTCGCACACCGGGCCGCGACCGGCGTACATCAGGGTGTAGGGTGCGGCGGGAACCTTGCGGATGAGCACCGCCAGGCTTCCCCGGATCTTGCCTTCTCCATCCCGGCTGACGATGGCTTCCCACTTCCAGCTGTCCTTCAGCCGTCCCCATTTGGAGGACTGGAGAAAATGGCCCTTGGGATGCCCCTTGATAAACTCTTCGTATTCGGCCAGAGTAGCCGTTGTCACTGTTTCGATCATTGTATCATCCATCCTTTTTCTGAAAGGGCGAAAAAAACCGCCCCGGTGATGCCGAATCCCACCTTTTTCCCAAAGGGAAAAGATATATGGATTCAGTATAGCACCCCTTCCAGGCGGGTGTCAAAATGATTCTGCTTTTTCCGGCTTTTTAAAGCGCTTCACCCTTCCCCTGGCGAGCCCTCCCGGCAGATCTCCTCCAATGCCCGCAGGGTCTCCAGATGGCAGGCCTGGCATCTGGCCACATCCCCCAGGGAGATCACCCCCTGCAAAACACCATCCTCCACCACCGGCAGACGGCGCACCTGCCCCTGGGCCATGAACAGGGCGGCCTGACGGGCATCGGCCCCCGGCGGAATGGTGAGCACATGGCGGGACATGATCTGCCCTACCGCCGTTTCCTCCGGGCTTTCTCCCAGAGCCACGCAGCGCACCGCCACATCCCGGTCGGTGAGGATGCCCTTGACCCTCCCCTCCCCATCGCACACCGGCAAGGCCCCCGCGCCGTGACGCTCCATCAGCCGGGCGGCTCTGGCCACCGTCTCCTCCGGCCCTACCGTCACCGCACCGGGACTCATCAAATGCCAAACCTCCATGGCTTCCTCCTTTTTCCACACCCTTTTTCCCCTCGGTCCGGGCTTGGATTCTGATTTTGAGCTTTGGCATTAGTTTCGCTCTCCCAGGGGAGATTATTCCTGCTTTTCCTTCAGTTCCAGGTTCCGTTTCAGGGGTTTGATCCCCCGGAAAGAAAAAGCCTTCCCAGCATATTTTTTCCGGAAAGCCCGGTCAGAAAGCCCCTCCAAATCTTGCTTTTCTATACTTTTTGTAATATTCTCTGTAAATTCTGCAATATAGCTGGTTTTTACCCCTTTGTTTTCCGGGCACACCTGCTGACAGATGTCGCAGCCCCATATCCGCTTGCTGTGGGCAATCAGCTCTTCCTGCCAAGGTAACAGCTCTCCCCGGCTTTGGGTGAGGGCGGAAAGGCACTGGCTCTCCATGAGCTTTCCCTCTTCCGTCAAAGCACCGCCAGGACAAGCGGCCCGGCACAGGCCGCATCCCCGGCAAGGCTCCGGCTCCTTTCCTCCCGTGAGAGGCAGGTCACAGGCGATAATGCAACAGAACACATAGCTTCCCCATTGGGGTGTGATCAGCAGGCCGTTTTGTCCGATTTTCCCCAGCCCAGCCCGGGCACAGGCATAGACCTCGGGATAGGGGGAAATATCTGCATAGCCCCGGAATGTATGGCCGGGAAACAGCTCCTCCAGCTGCTTGCAGCTTTCCTCCAGATACCGCCCCGCCACCTGGTGGTAATCTTCCCCTCGGGCATAAAGGGACAGGTTCCCCTCTTCTTCCCCGGCGTAATAAGGCAAAACACAGCACAAAAGGGCGGAAAGGCCCGGCACCTGCTCCAGCGCCTTCTTTTGGTCTTCCTCCCCCATACGCCGGAGCACCGGCTGTGCATCGAGGATGCCCCAGCCCCCGCTCCAGCTTTCCAGTATTTCCTTGATTTTTTCCATGCCGTCCATCTGCATCCCTCCTTGTTCCTTTCCTGGCCCTATGATAAAATATCCCTATCCAAATTGCAATGGAAAGGGGGAAACACCATGATCCTTCAGCTTTTGGGGGCCTCCGGGGCGGGGAAAAGCACCCTGGCCAAAGCCCTCTCTCAAAAAACCGGCCTGCCCCATCTGCAAAGCGACCACTACCTGTGGCCCGATGAGAAGTTTGATATTCCCCGTCCGGTGGAAGAGCGGCGGCGGATGCTCCTCACCGATCTCCAGCAGTTTCCCTCCTTTATCCTGGATGGGGATGTGACCCGCTGGTTTCCCGCCCCGCCTTTTACCCCCGACCTGCTGGTGCTGCTCCGCTGCCCGGAAAAGGAGCGAATGGAGCGGCTGCGCCAAAGGGAAACCCTGCGCTATGGCCAGTGGGAAGACCCCCGACACCCTCATCACCAACTGACCCAGGAGTTTCTGGAATGGGCCGCCTGCTATGACACCGCCGGGGAAGAAGAACCCAACTCCCTGTGTTCCCATCTGAAAAAGATCGCCCAGGCTCCCTGTCCCGCCCTTATTCTGTGGCCGGAGAGCACCGAGACCCTCCTTCGGCGGGTGCTGGGAGCGGCGAACCTGTTGTGAAAGGAGAATGGATATGTTGTCAAAATGGAAAGAACAAATCAACCAGAAAAACCTGGGCCGTTTTTCCTCGCTTGCCAATGTGGTGCTGTTTTTGTGCATGGCCGGGCTTCTGTCCTCGGGAGAAAAACAGTTCACCCCACTTACCATCCTTGTGTACATCCTTCTGGGGCTGTGGGCCGTCTTTACCCTTCTGTATTTTGCTATGAAAAAACGGTATGCCAGCTTTGCATTGTTTCTTTTATTTTTCGCCGCCTTTTTCACCGCTCCTTTTTGGCTGCGCTAAACTTTTCCAGAAAAGCGCCGATAACAAAAGCAGAAGCTTTGGAAAAAGGAGGATGTAACCCATGTTCTTTTCTCTTACCTCCCAGGCCGGGTGGGGAAATGCTCTTTTGCAGATAAATCCTTCCAAACCTGGCATCCTGGGAGATTTCCGTCCTCAGAAAGATGTGCTGAACCGGGTGATGGGCAATCTGGCCCAGACCGAGCAGACAGAAAGTCCTTTGAAGGAACGGTTGGAACTGCGGTTTTCCTCTGTTCTGGAGCCGGAATCCTGTCTGGAAAACCTCCCCACCGATTTGCTGAAATCCTTCGAGCGCATTCTGAATCATGCTGTTCAGACCAGCCAGATGCCCCAGCGGTATCTCACCGAATACCGGGATCAGCTCACCGCCTTTGATCAGACCATCGCTCAATACCAGCAGATGCTGGATGGCAAAGCCTCTCTGCCCCAGGGCCTGACCATGGAACAAGTGCAGTCTATGCTGGATCTGACCAAAGAGGCCCGGGATTCCTTCCTGCGTGAAGGCGCTCAGGCTTTGTCCCGCTCCAACCAATACCTGGGCTCTCTGGCCGACGATTCCCTTTTGGGCCGCATTTCCCAGACCGTTTCGGGAAGCACCCATGACTACACGGGAAAAGGCTCTGCTTTCTGGGAAATCGACCCCGATGCAGAGGATATCTATGCCGAAATCGACCGGGTGCTGGAAGCATCCCGCGCTGTTTCGGATCACTACGGACAGGGTGTCACCGCCATCCGGGCCGAACTGAAACGCCGAGGCGAACTCTCCTCCTATCAGGACTATTTTGCCCAGGAGAAACCCCAGGAAAACAGTGAACCTTCCTCTTTGATGCAGCAGCTGCTCTCCCAAACCTGGGAGCAGTTCTTTGAAAAGAGCAAAGAAGTTTTCGCTTCCCATTGAATCTTATCCAAAAAAATTCCCCATCTCTCCGTGAGAGATGGGGAATTTTTCTTTTTTATTCTGTCCGTCCGGCCAGGCGCAAAGCGCAGCTGGCAAAGATCTTGGCGCTGAACACCAGCACATCTTCTCCAAAATCAAACCACTCGTTGTGGGCCGAGCCCCAGCGACGGGTGCCCAGGAACATATGCATGGCCTTGCCTCCATGTTCCTGCACGGTGCGCATCATATAGGTGAAGTCCTCCGATCCGCCCAGATCCTGGCGAAGGGTGTCCGGCTCCATCCCCAAGCTGTCCCGCACCACCTGCTCCACCACCTGGCGCAGGCTCTCATCGGACTGGGCGCTGGCCGCGCCGCCCATCTTGGTCACTTCATAGGCGCAGCCGTACATCTTGGCCGCGCCTTCGATGCTGTCCATGGCATGGCGATAGATGTCCTGAGCGATCTCACTGGTGGAGCCCCGGGTCTCGGCCTTCAGGGTGGCCTGAGCCGGAATCACATTCCGCCCGGTGCCCGCCGTCAGCAGGCCCACATTGCACCGGCCCATGCCCCGGCCGTCCTGCACCTGGGTCTGCATTCCCAGGGTGGCCAGCGCCGCCGCCAGCAGAGCGTTGCGGCCCTTTTCCGGCGATCCGCCGGCGTGGGAAGCCTCCCCTTTGAAGGTCACATCGAATTTGTCGGTGGCCAGGTATCCGCCGGTGTTGGTGCACACCTGCAAGGAACCGTCCGAGGTCTCGGCGATGTGTCCACCCAGCACAAAGTCCACATCGTCCAGAATGCCCGACTTGCACACCGAAAGGGCTCCCCGCACGCCTTCTTCCGCCGGCTGGAAAATCACCTTCACTTTGCCCTGCAGCTGTTCCCGAATGCGGTAAAGGGACAGGGCGGTGATCAGGCCGATGACGGCATGGCCGTCATGACCACAGGCGTGCATGGCCCCTGTGTTGCAGGAGGCAAAGCCCTCCTTCTGAGGACGGTGGGCATCAGTGCGATTTTCTTCCACATCGTTGCTGTCAATGTCCATGCGGATGGCCACCACCGGCCCTTCCCGGCCGGTGTCGATCACGGCGCACAGGCCGGTATAGCCCTGGGTGCGCTGCACATAGGCCGGGTCGGCTCCCTGCTCCACCGCCCGCTCCATGGCGGCCTTGATCACACTTTCTTCCGGGTAGCCCATGGCGTATTCCGGGCAGACCACCTGCTTGCCCATGAGCACAGGGACCCCCGCTTCTTCCAGCGTCTTGGCCAGAAAAGCGGTGGTGCGGAACTCCGTCCAGGCCGGTTCCGGGTGCCGATGCAGATCCCGGCGCCATTCCACCGCCTTCTGAGCATATTCCTCACAGATTCCATTAAGTGCCTTGTAATCCATTTTTCTTCCTCTCCTTTGCTCATTTTCCCCGCCGGTTCCGGTTGCCCGGGCGGGTGCGCACATAGATCTTTTTGGTGTTTCTGTCCATGGGGCTGGGCACTTCCCGCACCTCGAAGGCATCCAACGCCTTGACAAAGGTGGTCAGTTTCCGGTGGCCGTAGTTGCGCACATCAAACTCAGGGAAGCGCTTGATCAGGGTATCTCCTACAATGCTGAGCGGCACCCACTGATCGTCGTCCTCGCTGCTGTCGTCGATGATGGTGCGCACCGCCCGGCGGATCTCCCGCAAAGAAGTGCGGGCGGTGTTCTGCCCTCCTGCGGCGGAGTCATTTTCCATGACCTCTTTCCGCTCGGGGCACTCGGGAGCCTCCGGCTCGGGATTTTGCAAAACTTCCAGGTATTTGAATTTATTGCAAGCGGCGATAAAAGGGGAAGGTGTCTTCCGTTCCCCCATGCCCACCACGATCTTCCCCGCTTCCCGCAGGCGGGAGGCCAGGCGGGTAAAATCGCTGTCGCTGGAAGCCAGACAGAACCCCTCCACATTGCCGGCATAGAGGATATCCATGGCGTCGATGATCATGGCGGAGTCGGTGGCGTTTTTGCCGGTGGTATAGCTGTATTGCTGAATGGGCGTCACGGAGTTTTCCAGCAGCACATCCTTCCACCCCTGCATATTGGCGCTGGTCCAGTCCCCATAGATCCGTTTGTAGGTGATGACCCCTTCGTTGGAAAGTTCTTCTAAAATGCCTTTGATATATTTGGCCGACACATTCTCCCCGTCGATGAGCAGGGCGAAGCGCTTGTCTTCTTTTTCCATCCTATTCTCCTCTTCCTTACAGCGTCTCCGACAGGTGGTATTTTTCCTCCATCAAAGCGCCCACCTGTTCCTCCAGGTGGATCAGACTGCCCCGCTCGATGAGATAATCAAAGGGGATCACCCGTCCCCCCTGCTGCCGGTATCGGTCCAAGGCATCCCCGGCCGCCTGCTTGTCAAAGAGCAGGGAGTCGGGAGAAACCACAATGGCTCCATACCGGCCCATAAAGCCGATGGTGCTTTGCAGGTCTGTTTCAAAATTCACCGGGTAGCTTTTTTCCTCCTCCCGGAAATAGCACAGCTGCTCGGTGATAAGGTTGGCAAACTTATTGCTGGAACAAACGATGCCGATGGGCGTTTCCCGGGGCAAGGTGGTGATGCTGACGATGGTATGCCGGGAAGGGGCCATGGCCACTTTCAAAAGCTTTTTCCCAAAACCGGCCAGGCTCTGGGCGATCTGGTCATAGTGGGTCTCGGTGGTGACCACCAGATCGAAATCGGCCAGCAGCGCCCGGGGGTCGTCGTCCAGAATGATGCTGTCCACCATAAAGAGGGACAGGGAGACCCCGGGCAGGTACAAAAGCTGCTTTTTGAAAATAGCCAGGCTCTCCGGGTTGCAGTCGATGACGGCCAGGCGGAGGGTCTTTTCTCCCGGGCTGGCCTTGTCCAGCACGATGCGCATCATGTTCAGGCTCTCCTCCGGCGAAAAGCCCCACAGATCCAGCCGGTCGGCGGTTTCCTCCAGAAGGGCCATGGCCAGCTTCCGCTTCTCCCCTTCTGCCCCCTGGCGGTGGGAGTGGACATAGGTGCCGCTACCCTGAATGACTTCCACCAGGTTGTTATCGGCCAATTCCCGATAGGCCTTTTTCACCGTGCCCCGGGCCACCCCCAACTGGGCCGCCAGCTCCCGCTCGGTGGGCAGCCGGTCCCCCGGGCGCAGTTTCCCCTCTTTGATGTCCTGCAAAATCTGCTGGGCCACCTGCTGATAAATGGGTTTATTTGGATCCAGATTGAAGGTCATAGCTCCTCCTTCCGGGGAAATTGGTTCACTCTCTCTGTTGTTTTACCAGATTGAACCGTTGGTATAGCCTGCTCCCCGGCAAATTGGTCTAGTCAAAAGCATACCATATCTTTGGGGAAATTGCTAGTTTTTTTCTCGCTTTTCGGTGAGAATGTACCAATTCTTTCGGGAGTCATTGACTTTGTGTTTTGTTTTTTATACAATGACCCTGTACCTTTATGATTTTTAGTGTACCAATTTGCCAAAGATCGTCTTTTTACAAAATTTTTTCATCCCTACGGAGAGAAAGGAAGGAACAGATATGGCTCTTATGATCGACGGCAACCATCTGACCATCGAAGATGTGATTCAGGTGGCCCGCCATGGGGAAAAGGTGGAACTGACCGAGGAGGCCAAGGCCAAGGTCAACAAGGCCCGGGCTTATGTGGACCAGAAGCTGGAGGACGGCGCTGTGATTTACGGCCTGACCACCGGTTTCGGCAAATTCAGCGATGTGCTCATCTCCGCTGACGAAACCAAGGAGCTGCAGCGCAATCTGATCATCAGCCACAGCTGCGCCATGGGCGAGCCTCTCAGCGAGGAGATCAGCCGGGCCGTGATGCTGCTGCGGTGCAATGCGCTGAGCAAAGGCAACTCCGGCATCCGCCTGAGCACCATCCAGACTATGATCGATATGCTCAACAAGGGTGTCCATCCGGTCATCCCCCAGAAGGGCTCCTTGGGCGCCAGCGGCGACCTGGCTCCCCTGAGTCACATGGTGCTGGTGATGCTGGGCGAAGGCGAAGCCTGGTACCAGGGCGAAAGAATGCCCGGCGCCGAAGCCATGAAAAAGGCCGGCATCCCGGTGGTGGAACTGGCCGCCAAGGAAGGCCTGGCCCTGATCAACGGCACCCAGATCATGACAGCCATCGGCTGCTTTGTGGTGGACGGCGCCGTCAAGCTGATGAAAACCGCCGACATCTGCGCCGCCCTCACCGGCGAAGCGCTCCTGGCCATCAAGAAGGCCTATGATCCCAAAGTCCATGCCGTGCGCGGCCACCAGGGCCAGATCGACTGCGCCGCCAACATGCTCCGCCTGCTGGAAGGCAGCGGTCTTGCCGCCGATGTGCAGCCGGGCAAGGTGCAGGACGCCTATTCCCTCCGCTGCGTGCCCCAGGTTCACGGCGCCTGCCGGGACAGCATCCGCTATGCTTATGATGTGATCTCCCGTGAGATCAACGCCGTCACCGACAACCCCCTGATCTTCCCCGATGAGGACGATGTGATCTCCGGCGGCAACTTCCACGGCGAGCCGGTGGGCCTGGCCATGGACTTTATCGCCATCGCCATTTCCGAGCTGGCCGACATCTCCGAGCGCCGCACCGAGCGCCTGGTCAATCCTCAGCTGTCCGGTCTGCCCGCCTTCCTCATCGAGCACGGCGGCGTCAACTCCGGCCTGATGATCACCCAGTATGCCGCCGCCTCCATGGTGTCGGAAAACAAGGTGCTGGCCCATCCCGCCTGCGTGGACAGCATCCCCTCCTCGGCCAACCAGGAAGACCATGTGTCCATGGGCACCACCGCCGCCCGCAAAGCCCTGTCCATCCTGGACAACAGCCAGAAGGTGCTGGGCATCGAGCTGTTTGCCGCATCCCAGGCCATGACCTTCCGGGACGAAAGCAAGCTGGGCAAGGCCATGAGCGCTGTGTACAAGCACATCCGCAAGAGCGTCCCTGCCTGGGAGCACGACCAGATTTCCTATATTGAAATGAACAAATTTGACAAGATGGTCAAGTCTGCCGAGCTGAATGAGCTGGTGGAAGAAACCATCGGCGCACTGAAATAAGGAGGAACACCCATGCTGAGCAACAAAGAGATCGGCCAGGCCATGCAGATCAAGCTGGATGCCACCTTGCCGGAATATCCCGCTTTTGTAGAGGGCATCCGCCGGGCCCCTGACCGCGGCTATCGCCTCACCGAGGCCCAGACCAAGCTGGCCCTGATGAACGCGCTGCGTTATGTGCCCGAAGAGCTGCACGAAACACTGGCTCCCGAATTTCTGGAGGAGCTGAAGACCCGGGGCCGCATTTATGCCTACCGTTATCGTCCCGAAGGCCGCCTGTCCGGCAAGCCCATTGACGAATACAAGGGCAACTGCATCGAGGGCAAGGCCTTCCAGGTGATGATCGACAACAACCTGGATTTCGAAGTGGCCCTCTATCCCTATGAACTGGTGACCTATGGCGAGACCGGCAGCGTCTGCCAGAACTGGCTCCAGTACCGCCTGATCAAAAAATACCTGGAAGAGCTGCGGGACGACCAGACCCTGGTCATCGAATCGGGCCATCCGGTGGGCCTGTTCCCCTCCAAGAAGGACGCTCCCCGGGTCATCCTCACCAACGCTCTGATGGTGGGTATGTTCGACAACATCGACGATTGGGAGATCGCCGAAGAGATGGGCGTGGCCAACTATGGCCAGATGACCGCCGGCGGCTGGATGTACATCGGGCCCCAGGGCATCGTTCACGGCACCTTCAACACCATCCTCAACGCCGGACGGAAATTCCTGGGCATCCCTGCTGAAGGCAACCTGGCCGGTAAGCTCTTTGTTTCCTCCGGCCTGGGCGGCATGAGCGGCGCTCAGCCCAAGGCGGCGGAAATCGCCGGGGCCGTGGGTGTGTTCGCCGAAGTGGACGAAAGCCGCATCAAGACCCGTCACGATCAGGGCTGGGTCAGCCTGGTCAGCGACAATCTGGATCAGGTGTTCCAGTGGGCCAAGGAGTACATGGAGAAGAAAGAGCCCATCTCCATCGCCTACCACGGCAACATCGTGGATCTGCTGGAGTACTGCCTGGCAAAGGACATCCACATCGACCTGCTTTCCGACCAGACCTCCTGCCACAACGCCTATGACGGCGGCTATTGCCCGGTGGGTATCACCTTTGAGGAGCGCACCCATATGCTCCACAACGACCGTGAAAACTTCCACAAGATGATCGACGCCACTCTGCGCCGTCATTTTGAAGCCATCAAGGCTCTGGTAGCCAAAGGTACCTATTTCTTCGATTACGGCAACTCCTTCATGAAGGCCGTCTATGACAGCGGCGTCAAGGAGATCTCCAAGAACGGCATCGACGAAAAAGACGGCTTCATCTTCCCCTCCTATGTGGAAGACATCATGGGCCCCCTGCTCTTTGACTTTGGCTATGGTCCCTTCCGCTGGGTGTGCCTCAGCGGCAAGCCGGAAGATCTGGACGCCACCGACCAGGCGGCCATGGACTGCATCGATCCCGACCGCCGGTATCAGGACCGGGACAACTGGGTATGGGTGCGGGATGCCAAGAAGAACAAGCTGGTGGTTGGCACCCAGGCCCGCATCCTGTACCAGGATGCCGAAGGCCGTGTGAAGATCGCCCTGCGCTTCAACGAGATGGTGCGGGAAGGCAAAATCGGCCCTGTGATGATGGGCCGGGATCACCACGATGTGTCCGGCACCGACTCTCCCTTCCGTGAGACCTCCAACATCAAGGACGGCAGCAATGTGATGGCCGATATGGCGGTACAGTGCTTCGCCGGCAACGCAGCCCGTGGCATGAGCCTGTGCGCTCTGCACAACGGCGGCGGTGTGGGCATCGGCAAAGCCATCAACGGCGGCTTTGGCCTAGTGCTGGACGGCAGCGAGCGTGTGGACGAGATCATCCGCTCTTCCCTGATGTGGGATGTGATGGGCGGTGTTGCCCGCCGCAGCTGGGCCAGAAACGAAAACTCTGTGTCCACCAGCGTGGAATACAACAAAAACTACGCCGGAAAGGGCCATATCACCCTGCCCTATGTGGCCGATGAAGCCCTTGTGGAGCGGGTCATCAAAGAGAGCAAATAATCATCTTTCCCTGGTTTGGGGCGGAAAATTTCCGCCCCAAACCCCGGTCTGCCACTATTTCAGAGACATATAGAAAAAGGAGAACAATCACCATGGCTAAAATTTTGGAATGCGTCCCCAATATCAGCGAAGGCCGCCGCACCGAAGTGATCGAAGCAGTTGTGGATGTGGTGCGCCACACCCCCGGCGTAGCCCTGCTGGACTATTCCTCCGACCCCAGCCATAACCGCACCGTCATCACCTTCCTGGGCGAGCCCTCCGCCGTGGCCCAGTGCGCCATCGACCTTGCCGGCAAAGCAGTGGAGCTCATCGACCTGACCAAGCACGAAGGCGAGCATCCCCGCATGGGCGCTGTGGATGTCATCCCCTTCATTCCCATCAAGGATGTGACAAAGGAAGAAGCCATCGCCATCAGCAAGGAAGTGGGCCAGAAGATCTCCGACAGCTTCGGTCTGCCGGTGTTCCTCTATGAGGATTCCGCCAGCGCTCCCCACCGTGTCAACCTGGCCAAGATCCGCAAGGGCCAGTTCGAAGGCATGGCGGAAAAGGTGCAGCAGGAAGAGTGGGAGCCCGATTTCGGCGGCCGGAAGATCCATCCCACCGCAGGCGTGGTGGCCGTGGGCGCCCGGATGCCTCTGGTGGCCTTCAACATCAACCTGAGCACTTCCGATGTGAGCATCGCCAGCAAGATCGGCAAGATCATCCGCCGCAGCTCCGGCGGCTTTGACTGCGTCAAGGCCCTGGGCGTCATGCTGGAGGACCGGAACATCGCCCAGGTCTCCATCAACATGACCGACTTCAACCGCACCCCCCTCTATCGTGTGCTGGAGCTGGTCAAGGCCGAGGCCGCCCGTTGGGGTGTCCATGTGGTGGGCACCGAGATCATCGGTCTGACCCCCATGAAAGCCCTCATCGACTCTGCCGAATACTATATGCAGATCGAGGACTTCGACTTTTCCAAGCAGGTGCTGGAAAACCACATCCTCTAAGGGTGATTTTCTATGGAAAAAACACTGGTACAGAATATTGGTCTGCTGTGCACGCCCCTGGGCTCCTCTGTCCATGCCGGTGAGATGCAGGGGCAGATGGAAAAGATCCCCCAGGCCTGCGTGCTAATGGAGGACGGCATCATCACCTATGCCGGAAGCCAGGCTGATTTCCCCATGGAAAAGGCCCAGGGCGCCCAGGTGATCGACGCCAAGGGGAGCCTGGTCACCCCCGGCCTGATCGACGCCCACACCCACCTGGTCTTTGGCGGCTGGCGGCAGCATGAGATTCCTCTCAAGCTGGCGGGTGCAGGGTATCTGGATATCCTGCGCATGGGCGGCGGAATCCTGAGCACAGTGCGTCACACCAGAGAGGCCAGCGAGGAAGAGCTTCTGGAGCGTTCGGAGGGCTTTTTGAATGAAATGCTCTCCATGGGCGTCACCTCCTGCGAGATCAAAAGCGGTTACGGCCTGGACCTGGAAAATGAGCTGAAACAGCTGCGGGTGATCAAAAAGCTCCAGGAGACCCATCCCATGGATATCGATGCCACCTTCCTGGGAGCACACGCCGTGCCCGAGGAATACAAAGAAGATCCCGACGGTTATGTGGATCTGCTGGTGGACAAAATTCTCCCCGCCGTGGCAGAGGAGAAGCTGGCCCGGTGCTGCGATGTGTTCTGCGAGACTGGAGCCTTTGATGTGCCCCAGTCCCGGAAGGTGCTCATGGCAGGCAAGACCCTGGGCCTTGTGCCCCGCATCCATGCCGACGAGATCGACGCCATCGGCGGCGCCCAGCTGAGCGCCGAAGTGGGCGCCCTCTCCGCCGAGCACCTGATCGCCTCCAACGAAGAGGGGATGCAGGCCATGGCCAAGGGCGGAGTCATCGCCGATCTGCTCCCTGCCACCTCCTTCTATCTGGACAAGACCTTTGCTCCGGCCCGGCGCATGGTGGAACTGGGCATCCCGGTGGTCATCGCCTCGGACTTCAACCCCGGCTCCTGCCCCTCTCTCAACCTGCCCTTTGCCATGAATCTGGGGCTTCTGCGCTACAAGCTGAAGCCGGAAGAGGTTCTGTGCGCCGTCACCCTCAACGCTGCCTGTTCGGTGGGAATGGGTGACAAAGTGGGCACCGTAGAAGCGGGCAAGCAGGGGGATCTGGTGATCTGGGACGCCCCCGATCTGGATATGATCCTCTACCGGTTCGGCTCCAATCTGTGCCGCACCGTCATCAAAAAGGGCCGGGTGGCCCACGAGAAAGGATAACGCCTTATGAAACTGGCTGAACTGACCATCAAGGATTTTGTGGATGTGCTGGGTTCCGATGCTCCCGCGCCCGGCTGCGGCAGTGTCAGCGCCCTGTGCGGAGCCAACGGGGCTGCGCTGTGCGCCATGGTGTGCCGCCTGACCCAGGGCAAGAAGAAATACGCCGAGTTTGACGAGCTGATGGCCGAGATCATCCCCCAGGCCCAGGCTCTGTATGAAAAGCTGATTCTGTCCATCGACAAGGACACCGATGCTTTCAACCTGGTTTCCGCCGCTTTCAAGATGCCCAAGGAAACCCCGGAGGAAAAAGCCGCCCGGAGCCAGAAGATCGCCGAGGGCATGGTGGAATCCACCAAGGTTCCCTTTGAAACCATGGAGCTGTGCCTGCAGGTTCTGCACCTGGTGGACAAGATGGAAGGCAAATTCAACCAGAACGCCGCCAGCGACCTGGGTGTTGCCGCCCTCAACCTGGGCTGCGCCATGAAGGGGGCCTGGCTGAATGTGTGCATCAACCTGGGTTCTTTGAAAGACGCCGCCATGGCGGAGGATTACAAGGCCCGGGGGCAGAAGATGGTGGAAGAAGGAGAGGCGCTCTCCCAGAAGATCTATCAGACCATCCTTCAGTCCCTGTAAAGAAGCAAAAAACCTGGTGTGGAACCCCACACCAGGTTTTCTTTTTGTCATTATTCTTTCACCAGCACGGCCATATGAGCCAGGGTCTGGCTGCCTGTCTGGAAGAATTGATCCCGCAGCCGGGCCTGTCGGTCTTTGTTATGAAGCAAAGCCCGACTGGCCAGCACCACGCCCTGGAAGAGCTTTTCTTTGGTGGGTTCCTTGCCGCAACACAAAACGGTGAGAAAACGGAAGAAACTATAAGTGCCGCAAAGGGACACATAGCTTTTCCAAAGCTGCTCCGGGTCGGTCAAAGAGGGCACAGCAGTGAGAAAAGCGGTATTCACCAGCAGATTTTCAAAGAAATAATCGATATCCCCAAAGGTTTCCCGGAAAGCCTGGGACGCTTCTTCAAAGAAGGTTTCCTGGAAAAGCACATGGGGTGCTGTGTCTGTGCCGCTATTGAAGAATGCGCCGCTTTGCTCCAAAGTCTTGAGCAGAAAGCTTCCCTCTCCTGCGGCAATCAGAGCGGCGGTGCGCATATTTTCCGCCAGAAAAGCCTTCTGATTGCCGGGCAGCTGTTCCAACGACTCTGTGAGGGAAGGGTCTCCCAACAGCAGCTCCACCTGACTCTGCCAGCGGGCAGCATCCAGGCTATCCCATTCCTTTGCGGCCTTTTCCAGCATCAGGCCCAGGATCAGCAGGCGGCGGGGAATGGAAAACTGCCGGGCCTGGAGAATATCGATGACCGCCGAATGAAAGATGGGGTATTGACGATATCTTCCCACATCTTGCAATCCCTTCCATTGCTGTTTTTCCAGAGGATCTTCCACAAAATCCAGGCCCTCCGGTGCATCCCACAAAAGCTGCACCACCGCTTCACAGCCGGTGGAAAGAGTCTCCTGCCTGCCCATGGGCGTAAATCTGTGCAATCGGGGGAATGTGCGGCAGACATGGGGCAAAGTCCCCTCTCCCAGCTCCAACTGAAGACGGCATAGCCCCTCCTCGCTTTGAAAAGGACAAGCTCCTTCATGGGTATGAAATTCCCCATATCGGTCTTCGGTGCGCTGCCCATCGGGGATGCGTCCCATGGCCTGGGCAGTCAGCTGTTCCAGCTGGGGCGATTTTTCCGCTCGCTTGATTTTCAGATAATCCTTTTTGCTGAAAAAGATGTTCCAATCATGGCAGCAATCGTTCCGGCAGTCCTGGGCAATGCAGCGGAACTTGGGATAATAGGCGGGATACAGTCGGGTTTTCACTGGGATAGGTTCCATGAAGATGCTCCTTTATATCATTTCAGAGAAAAGGCCGGTTCCTGAGAACTGGCCTGAGGGTATTGTAGCAGAAATCTTAAAAATTCCCTTGTGTGGCGCGCACCGGGGGATG
>CALLCY010000173.1:0-8538 GCA_938000015.1 uncultured Clostridia bacterium | reverse complement strand
TAACGCTTATTTGCCACTTGAGAAGTGCAAAAAGCCACGCACAGGTCGCGGCTTTTTGCGGATTGATGAGGGGCAGGGAGAAAAAACCTCTTATACAGCAAGGTTTTTCGACAGTCTGAGCCGGAGAGATATCTCTCCGGTTTTTCTTTTGTGACGAAATTGTCACAAAAAAAGTCACTGCAATGTCACTTGCAGGGGATATACTGTACTCATCATATTAGTACAGATAGGGAGGATGCGACATGGAAATTTTGCGCGTAGAACATCTTTCCAAGGTGTATGGCAAAGGGGAGACCCAGGTGTGCGCCTTGAACGATGTGAGTTTTTCGGTGAACAAGGGGGAGTTTGTGGCTATCATCGGCCCCTCCGGCTCGGGAAAATCCACCTTGCTTCATATTTTAGGGGGAGTGGACCGGCCCTCTGGGGGAAAGGTCTATGTGGAGAACACCGACATTTACCGGCTGAATGAAAGCAAACTGGCGGTGTTCCGTCGGCGGCAGATCGGGCTGATCTATCAGTTTTACAACTTGATCCCCGTGCTCAATGTGGAGGAGAACATGACCTTGCCTCTGCTTCTGGATGGACACAAGGTGGATGAAAAGCGTCTTTCGGAGCTGGTGCAAAGTCTGGGGCTGAAAAACCGGCTGCGGCATCTGCCCAATCAGCTGTCCGGTGGCCAGCAGCAGCGGGTGTCCATCGGACGGGCGCTGATCAACAACCCGGCCATTGTGCTGGCCGACGAGCCCACCGGCAACCTGGACAGCAAAAACAGTGCCGAGATCATCGGACTTCTGAAGATATTCCACAAAGAATACCAGCAGACATTGATCGTCATTACCCACGATGAGCGCATTGCCCTTCAGGCCGATCGGATCATTTCCATTGAAGATGGCCGGATCTCCAGGGATGAGGTGAAAATGCAATGAATGTGATTCAAAAACTCACTTTGCGTCATATGCTGCTGAACAAACGGCGGACACTGGTGACAGTGCTGGGCATTGTCATTTCGGTAGCCATGCTCACGGCCGTTTCCACCTTCACCGGCTCCTTTATGGATCTGGCCCGTCGGGATACCCTGGCCCGCACCGGGGACTGGCAGGTGAAATATGTGAACATCACCCGGGATCAGGCCGATCAGCTGGAAAAGTCCCCGGACAATGCTTTGGCGGGGTGCCATTACAATGTGGGGTATCTGGCCCTGCCCGACCCGGGGAGGGAGTCCAGACCCTATCTCTATTGGCAGAATTACGACAAAAACGGCTTTTCCCTTTTGCCCATGAAGCTGGAAGAAGGGCGTATGCCGGAAAAAGAAGGGGAAGTGATCGTCCTGGATTCCTTCCTCCAGGACAATGAGCAGTATCAGATCGGCGACACCATCCGTCTGCCCCAGGGCAAGCGGACGGGCATTCAAAGCGGTATGCCGGTAGAATATGAAGATCAGAGCCGACTGAACCAGGAAGAGGTTTTCGAAAAAAGCGGGGATGCCTTGTCTTTTACCATTGTGGGCACTTTTTCCCAGATGGGACTGAACCGGAACGCCGCAGGCTATGAGATCTACGGCCTTTTGCAGCCGGGACAGGAACCTTTGACCATGCAGATGAAGGTCAAACAGGTGACGACGGAAATTTTCCAACAGGCCAAGGACACCGGCGAGGAAGCGGGGCTGGACAGCCAGGGCCAGGTGTATTTCAACAATGCCTTGCTGCGCACCATGGGCGTGGTCAATGACGGCGCCACCATGAATACTTTGTATATCCTCATCGCCATTGTGGTGGTCATCATCATGATCGGATCGGTGTCTTTGATCTACAATGCCTTTGCCATCTCTCTTTCCGAGCGCAGCCGGTATCTGGGGATGCTCTCCAGCGTAGGTGCTACCCGGCAGCAGAAAAGCGCCAGCGTCTTTTTTGAAGGAGCGGTGTTGGGGGCTGTGGCCATTCCTTTGGGGCTTTTGGGAGGAATTCTGGGCATCGGCATCACCTTTTCCTGCATCAGTCCTATGATGCGGGAGTCCTTCGGGATGGAAGCCGATCTTCGCGTGACCATAAGTTGGGCTTCCATGGCGCTGGCCGTGGCGCTTTCCGCTCTGACCATCTTTATTTCTGCTTATATTCCTGCCCGAAAGGCTTCTCGCATTTCGGCCATTGAGGCCATTCGTCAGACGGGAGACATCAAATTGCGCCAGCGGACGGTGCGCACATCTCCGCTCACTCGCTGGATCTTTGGTTTCCCTGCCGATCTGGGGCTGAAAAACTTAAAGCGCAACCGGGGACGCTACCGGGCCACCGTCTTTTCTCTGGTAATCAGCGTGGTGCTGTTCCTCACGGCCTCCAGTTTTTCCGCCTATTTGCAGAAGGCCTATTCCATGACTCTCAGCGGGGTAAATTACGATGTGTATGTCTCCGCCTATGGGGATACGCCGGAAGAGACCCAGGCGCAAAAGCAGCTCTTTGGGCAGCTGGCCCAGGATGGGTTGGCCGATGATGCGTCTATGAGCCAAAGGGCGGAAAATGTTCGCATCGCTTTGACGAAAGAGCAGCTGACAGAGGAAACGCTGAACCGGCTTCCCGAAGGGATGGAAAAGGAAAAAAGTTTTGAGACAGGGCTGTATCTCATGGCTTTGGACGACAAAACCATGGAGGCTTATCTGGAAAAGGCCGGGGTGCAGGGAGACCTGAGCCAAGGGGCTGTGCTGGTGAATACCGTTCAGCAGCGGAAAGGCTACCAGTTTGAAAAATATCAGGCTTTCCATCTGGAAGCGGGCGATCAGGTAACAGCAGAGCAAATCACAGGTTATGACAGCCAGGGAAATGCAGAAGCGGGGGCATCCCGGAATATTACCATTGCCGCCACCACTGATGTGATGCCTCAGGGAATGCCGGAATATCTGGAAGATTCCCTGGCCATGGTGCTGGTGATGAAGGAAGAGGCCCTGGAAGGCCTGATGCAGGAGCTGGTCTCCACAGGTGGAGAGGTGGGGTACAGCGTCAGCACGCAGATGTTCTTTACCAGCCAGGACCCGGATGCTTTGGCCGAAAGCCTGGAGGAGCAGGTGGCAGACAGCACCCAGAGAGGAATCTTTATCAGCAACATGGCGGAGCAGCGCCAGGCCGGCGAGAGCCTGACCATCATTCTCCGGGTGTTCACTTATGGATTTGTAGTGCTGCTGGCTCTGATCAGCGTGGCCAATATTTTCAACACCATCTCCACCAGCATCGCTTTGCGCAAACGGGAGTTTGCCATGCTGAAAAGCGTAGGAATGACGCCCCAGGCCTTCAGTCAGATGATGAAGTATGAATCCCTGTTTTACGGCCTCAAGGCGCTGTTTTACGGTTTGCCCCTCAGCTTTTTGGTAATGGTGCTGCTGTACCGCACGGTGGACCGGAACTTTGGATTTGGATTTTTTGTCCCCTGGGGAAGTGTGGTCATTGCGGTGGCCGCGGTTTACCTGGTGGTGGGCATCACTATGCTCTATGGCAGCCGGAAGGTGCGCAAGCAGAATATCATCGACGGTTTGCGTCAGGAAAACATCTGATATGGGTTTAAGAAAGTTGTAAGAATTCCCGTAAGGGAGCTGTAAGAAGGGGCTGTTATACTAAAAAACACAAGGAGGGAACAAAGAATGAACATTTTGATTTTGACAGGAAAATTTGGTATGGGGCATCAGAGCGCTGCGTTGGCGCTGGAAGAGCATATTCGTTCGGCGTTCCCTCAGGCCCAGGTCCGGGTGGCCGATCTGGTGGAAGAGACCTTTCCGGGGAAAAGCCGGGGCATCTATAAGATGTTTGCCATGGTAGCCCGTCACGGCGGGCCGGTGTTCAATCGGCTGTACCGTTCTTTGGATCGGGAAGGCCCGGCCATGCCCGTGCCGGCCCAGGGCAAATTCCTCAAAGCTCTGCATCGGCTGGTGAAGGAAACAAAGCCCCAGGTGATCCTTTCCACCTTGCCGCTTTGCACCCGTCTGGCTTCGGAATACAAAGGGCGATATGGAGGATTTCAGCTGATCAGCTGCGTCACCGACATCCGCTGCCACAGCGAATGGATCGCTCCCCATGTGGATCTGTATTGTGTGCCGTCCCAAAAGACCTTCCGGGAACTGGTGAAAAAGGGTATCGCTCCCCAGCAGGTGCTGGTCACTGGTATTCCGGTGCGGCCCGCGTTCCATCCCGGTGAAAAAGAGGAAAAAAGGGAGAAGGAAGTGCTGGTTATGGGCGGCGGCCTGGGTCTGATGCCGGAAGATCCGGAATTTTACCGGAATTTGGCTCAGCTGCCCGGGGTGCATGTGACCGTCATCACCGGGAAAAACAAAGAGCTTTATGCAAAACTTCAGGGAGTGCATCCCCAGGTGGAGGTATTGGGGTTTACCAATCAGGTGGACAAGTATCTGCGTCGAGCCAGCCTGATGCTTTCAAAGCCCGGTGGACTTACCTTGTTTGAGTCCATCGCGGCTCAAGTGCCTTTGTTTGCTTTTCATCCCACCTTGGAGCAGGAGAAGGAAAACGGTGCTTTTTTGAAGGAAGAAGAAATCGGTTTGGTGCTTCCGGAAAACCCCAAGGCCATGTCCTGGCTCATCGAGGACGCCTTGTGCCAAAAGGGGGCTTTGGAAGAGATGCGTTGGAACATGGCCCGTTTGCAGGCGGGGATGGATCTGGAAAAGTTGATGGATGTTTTGGAGGCTCCTTCTGTACAAAAAGCTGGATAAAAACAATGGGCTCGGGAGATTTCCCGGGCCCATTTTGACTTTGTCCATCGATCCGGGGATTTTCCTTGAAAAGAGAAAGCGAGTTTTATATTATGAAAGGAGAAAGGCCGGAATGGTTTGGTGAAAGGGAGGATGAACGATGGATTTTGTCTGTTCCAAATGCGGGAAAACGGTGAGCAACTGCACCATGCAGCCCAAATGCGATTGCGGTGGCTTGTGGGATCTGGATTTTGTGCCGCCACGGTTCTCTCCGGAAGATATCGACAGGGATGAGTGGAGCATCTTCCGGTATCGCAAGTTTATGGCGCTGTCCGGGGAGGCTTGGAGACAGGTTTCTCTGGGGGAAGGGATGACGCCGGTGATCCCTCTCACCCAGAATGTGCTTTTAAAAATGGACTATTTTATGCCCACCTTGTCCTATAAGGACCGAGGAGCCGCTGTGCTCATGGCCCATTGCAAAGAGCTGGGAGTGAAGCGGGTGGTTCAGGACAGCAGCGGTAACGCGGGAAACAGCATCGCTGCCTATGCGGCCCGGGCCGGAATCGATTGCGAAATCTTCGTGCCAGAAGGCACCTCCCCAAAAAAGATCGCCATGATTCGGGCACATGGGGCTGAGTGTACGGTGGTGCCGGGCAATCGGGATCACTGTGCTGAAGTTTGCCGGGAAAAGGTGGAACGGGAAGGGGTCTACTACGCAAATCATGTGTACAACCCCTTTTTCTATGAAGGGACCAAAACTTATATTTATGAGGTGTGGGAGCAGCTTCATCGCATCCCCCGGAACCTTGTGATCCCGGTGGGAAATGGCACCCTCTTTCTGGGCGCAATGTTGGCTCTGGAGCATTTACTGAAAAGCGGCATCCTTTCCCAGATGCCTCAGATCTGGGCGGTACAGAGTGAGCATTGCGACCCGCTGCTGCAAGGAGCGGAGAGAGGGGAAAAAGATCCAGCCCAGGTGACGCCCAAGCCCACCTTGGCCGAGGGAATCGCCATCGGTGTTCCCATGCGGGGTCGGGAGATTCTGGCGTATGTAGAAAAATATCCGGTGCAGTTCATCCATGCGCCAGAGGACAGAATTTTGGAGGCAAGGGAAATTTTGGCCCGAAAAGGGATCTATTGTGAGCATACCACGGCGGCCAACTATGCCGCCTATCTGGCCCAGCAGGACAGGGGAAACATCCTGGAAGATTGCCTGATCACCATGTGCGGGGCCGGCCTAAAATCCGATCATTAAAATAATAATCCCCCGGTGGAGCCGGAGGATTATTATTGCAGCATAGAAAGGGGGAAAGTGGGAAAAGCTAAAGAGAAGATTGAATTTGAATAGGCGGGCGCTTATAATAGGAGGAAGAATAGCCATATGCTCACTTTGCATCATGTGACCAAGACTTATGGCAAAGGCCATCTTCAGGTGGACGCACTGCGGGATGTGGAGTTGCAGGTGGACACAGGAGAATTTGTGGCGGTCATCGGTCCCTCGGGCAGCGGCAAGACCACATTGATGAACATTTTGGGCTGTCTGGACGATCCCACCCAAGGGGAGTATTTGCTGGATGGCGTGCCGGTGGGGCGGCTGTCCAGCCGGGAGAAAGCCGTTTTGCGCAACCGGGAAATCGGCTTTGTGTTCCAAAGCTTCAATCTGGTGTCTTCCCTTACCGCTCAGGAAAATGTGGAGTTGCCCTTGGTGTTTCGGGGGATGGAAGGGGAAAAGCGGCGGGAGCTTTCCCGGCTGGCCCTGGAGCAGGTGGGGCTTTCCTGCCGGGCTCATCATCGGCCCTGGGAGCTTTCCGGCGGCCAACAGCAGCGGGTGGCCATTGCCCGGGCCATTGCCGCCCATCCACCGCTGATTCTGGCGGATGAGCCCACGGGAAATCTGGACCCTCCTTCGGGACGGCAGGTGATGGAGCTTTTGCGCCAGATGAACCAAAACGGGCATACCATCGTCCTTATCACTCACGATGCCGGGGTGGCAGCTATGGCCGGGCGGCGGCTGCGGATGGAAGAGGGACAGCTGCAGGAGCAAAACTAGAAAAAGAGAAAAGAGGCTGCGGGATGGAGCGGATTGATAAACGAAATTATTATTTGGATATTGCCGAAAGTGTGCTGGAACGGGGCACCTGTCTGCGGCGGAATTTCGGGGCCATTATCGGGAAAAACGATGAGATCGTGGCCACGGGTTACACCGGCGCCCCTCGGGGACGGAAAAATTGCGCTGATATGAACTTTTGTATGCGTGAGCATTTGAACATTCCCTCAGGACAGCGGTATGAGCTGTGCCGCTCGGTACACGCCGAGGCCAACGCCATCATTTCTGCTCAGCGCAGTGATATGATCGGCGCCACATTGTACCTGGCCGGCCGGGATATGAAAACAGGGGAAATGATCGATTATCCTGAGTCCTGCGCTATGTGCCGCCGGCTGATCATCAATGCGGGAATCGAAATGGTGGTCACCAGAGACAAGGAAAAACACATCCGGGCCGTACCGGTGTGGGAGTGGGTGGAAAATGACGACAGCATCTATAAGCTGGAAGACTAGGAGGGAACATATGCTGGAATATCGTTACGATACACAGCTGCTCATCGAAGGGGAAAACCTTTCGGAGGATGCCATTCACTAGTACATTACAGAGCATATTCCCGGAGATTGTCTGCTGGCAGTGGGGGATGAAAATCTGATCAAGATCCATTTTCACACCAATATCCCCTGGAAGGTGCTGGATCGTGTCGAAAAAGTGGCTTAGGCCACTTTTTCGAGTTTTTGCAAGGGCCTGCGTGCACGCCTTTGGCGCACACTTGACCCTTGAGAAGTGCAAAAACCGACGCACCGGTCGCCGGTTTTTGCGGATTGATGAGGGGTAGGGCAAGTAGTTCTCCCCTAGCTAGATAAGTTTTTTGACAGTCTGAGCTTGACCCATTTTGAGGGTCAGGCTGTTTTTATGCCTGCTTATTTTTCTTTTTCCGCCGGCGCCAGAGGAAAAGCAGGACAGCTAGCAGCAGGATCAAGAGAAATGGGGAGAACATCAGCAGCATCATGGGCAGATAAGGGTTGCGCAGGGTGCTGAAAATAGTCTGGAACCAGCTTTCGTCAATGGTAATTTCCAGATTCTCTTCTGGTAGGGTGGATGAGGTGTACTGATACTCCCGCTTTCCCACCTTTTTAAAATCTAGGTTGCTTTCTTTCAGCACGGGAAGGGCTTCATCCAGCTGCAAATGAATGGTAAGGTTCCCAAAATCCTTCCACATGGCCGCCGGAGCCAGATAGTAGTGGATGCGGCCATATTTGGAATTGAAATCCAAGTCAGGATAGCCGCCCAGACGGTAGCGATAGGAAACGACCACATCCAGCTGTTCTTCCGGCTGGAAGGTCATTTCAAAAGTGATGCTATCCACCCGTTCCCCAGGGACACTGTTTTCCTCATCACCAGTGGAGAGCACGGCATAGCGCCAGTCCTGGGTGGTGATGCGGGTATCATAGCTGATTCCATAATGTTCCACAGAGAAGGGAACCTCCTGGCCGCCTACCGTAACTTGGGTGCCGCTTTCTTCCACATTGGGAGAGAGAAACATGGTTTCGGTGGTTGCTTTTTCCTGAGTGGTGTTTTTCATGGTATAGCAGGCGGTGATGGTAGCTTGGGAGCCCTGCACCTGAATATCCAGCACCTGAGACAAAACCGCCAGCTGCTGATTTTTTTCAAAGGTGATGGAAGAACCTACATCCTCTTTCTGAGGAGCCGCCATGTTGGCCCGGGAGGGGAAGAGCAAGAAGGGCATGAGAAAAATCCAGGTCAGAAGCAAAGAGAGCCGTTTCATAGCCATACCTCCTTGGAATCCGCA
>CALLCY010000172.1:0-49024 GCA_938000015.1 uncultured Clostridia bacterium | reverse complement strand
GGCTCCGGCGGCCATGGCCTGCTGCACTGTGGGCTCGCTTTCGATGCCATACTGGGCCAGATCCACCAAGGCGCCGCTGCCCAGGTCGTAGATCACCGGCAGATCGTGGCGCTTGCCCATTTCCACCAGCTCTTCCACCGACACTTCTTCTGTAAAGCCCATGATCTTATAGTTGCTGGTGTGCACCTTGAGGAATGCGGCGGTATCCGGGCCGATGGCGTTTTCATAATCGGAAGGATGGGTCTTGTTGGTGGTACCCACCTCCAGCAAAGTGGAGTTGCTCTGCTCCATGATCTCGGGCACACGGAAGGAGCCGCCGATCTCCACCAGCTCCCCGCGGGAAACGATGAGCTGCTTATTTTTCGCCATGGTGCCCAGCACCAGCATAACGGCGGCGGCGTTGTTGTTGACCACCAAAGCGGCTTCTGCCCCGGTGAGGCGACAGATCAGATCTTCCACATGGCTGTACCGGCTGCCCCGGCGTCCCTTTTCGCAGTCATACTCCAGGGTGTTGTAGTTTTCCGCCACATCCATGGCAGCCTGGGCGGCCTCGCGGCACATCACCGCTCTGCCCAGATTGGTGTGCAGCACGATGCCGGTGCCGTTGATCACCGGCCGCAGGCTCATGCGGCTGTTTTCCTCCACCTGCTGCAGCACCGCCCGGGTCACCCCTTCCAGGGTCAGGTCCGGCTCTTCGCCCCGGAGGATCTGCTCCCGCAGACCGTCCAGCACCTGGCGCACCCCGTCGGTCACCTGGCTGCGGCCCTCTTCCATGGCTTTTTTCACCTGGGGCTGGGCCAGCACCTCGTCCACCTTGGGGATCG
This sequence comes from uncultured Clostridia bacterium, assembly GCA_938000015.1. GTDB lineage: Bacteria > Bacillota > Clostridia > Oscillospirales > Butyricicoccaceae > Pseudobutyricicoccus. The sequence continues at coordinate 48,200 of CALLCY010000172.1, read as the reverse complement.
AGCGCAGCAATTCTTTTTTGATCTCCATCTCTATCTCATCCTGTCTTTTGAAAATTCATCGTCCCGCCCAAAAGGCGGCCATAGTGCACTTATTATACATCATCCCCAAGCCCTCCCGCAAGGCCGGGGAAACAGGAAAAAAGGCCGGACTTGCCGGCCTTTTTTCTATTCCGCCTGGAAAACACAGCGGTAACCGCCATTTTCCTCCTGATAAAGCCCTTCCAGATCGGTGGCCCCTTCCACCTGAGGCTCCTCCTCCTGGGCAAAGCGCACGCACACGCCGCAAGAGGCGCTGAGAGCCCGAGGCACCGGCATCATCTGGGCGTCCAGTCCCTGGCGCTTTTGTTCCCGCTGAAAGGTCAAAGCGCCGAAATGAGTGTAAAATGTGGCGATATAGGTCACGGCTGCCGCTCCTTTTCCTTTTGTTTTTAACCGATGGTCAGCTTGAACTCTCCATCCCCTTTTGTGACGGAGACCTTCAGACCTTTATTTTCGGCGAAACGAGTGATATTGTCAACAGCCACTTGATTGTCCACCAGCACCTGGGCCTTGTTGCCGTTTTTGCTCAAAGCCTTCTTGGTGAGGATCACCGGTTCGGGGCAGGAACGGCCCCGGGCGTCTACCACATTGTTGTCAGCCATGATTCTTTCCTCCTAGCTGTTCTTTTTCTGTTTCTGGATGTTTACAAAGGCGATGACAGCCACCACCACAAGACCCACGATCACAGCGATCTTGCCATTGGGAGTAGGACCTTCGGCAGAAGCGGCCAGCTTGAAGTTATGGCAGAAAGCAGCGCCCACGAAGAGGCCCAGCACGGTAACGGCGCTGTCGCTGTTGCCGCTTCCGGCCAGGATCAGCTGACGCAGGGGGCAGCCGCCCAGCAGCACGCTGGCAAAGCCCACCAGCACCATGCCCAGAGCGTTCCACAGGCCATCGGTGTGAGCCACCGGCTGACCGGCAAAGCCCAGAGTGAAGTTGCCTGTGATCAGGTTGCCAATGAGGGCAGCCACGATGATGGCGATAAAGCCCCACAGCAGATAAAAGTCCTTAAAAAGCACGGCGTCCCGGATACCGCCCACCATGCAAAGGCGGGTCTTCTGGGCCAGTGCGCCCACCACCAGACCGGCGGCCAGAGCCAGCAGCAGAGGGGCCCGCATGGAGCCAGGGCCTTCTGTGCTGAAATAGATCACAGGAGGCGCGGCCACCACCAGCACCAGAAGGGCCACATTGATGGCGGAAATCATGCCGCCTTCCAGAGGGCTCTGCTCATAGGTGCGCCGCAGGCTGAAGCCCTGGTTCAGGCAGAAAATACCGGCCAGGATGCCCACCACAAAACCTACCAGGCCCACAACAGCATTCAGATCGCCGCCGGCGATGCGCAGCACCATCCGCAGGGGGCAGCCCAAAAACATCAGTGCACCCACCATGACGAAAAAGCCCAGCACGAACCGGGTGACGGGAGAAGAGCCTCCCTGGGCCTTGAATTCCTTGCCGGCCACCGACATAATCAAAGCGCCCAGCACCAGACCGATGATCTCCGGCCGGATGTACTGCACGATACCGGCCTGATGCATTCCCACGCCGCCGGCGATATCACGGATAAAGCAGGCGATGCAGAATCCCATGTTCTTGGGATTGCCGTTGGCCACCAGCACCACCGAAATAGCGCCGATGATCAGACCGGTGAGGATCATCCATAGCGTCTTTTTGTTCTTCACTTTCTTCATTCCCCTTCTTTTCTCTTCGGGGCCTGCGCCCCATTGATTTCTCCGCCCATTTTATCCCATACCTTCCCAAATGTATAATATTTATTTTTGATATTTCAAATGGAATTTATAGATTTTATCAATAAACATGGTCTTGTCCCCGCCTTTCATGTATAATAAGGGTACATCTGGACGGGCCGTGTCCCTTTGGGACGAAACGGCCCTTTTATTGGAGGGTTTATCGTGGAGAAAATCTATTTTGATAACGGCAGTACCTCCTTCCCCAAAGCCCCAGGGGTGGGAGATGCGATCCGGGATATCATCGAGCACGGGGCCTATAACATCAACCGCGGCGGCTATGAAGGCGCCTATGAAGTGGCCGACATGGTGCTCACCACCCGGGAACAGCTGTGCCGTCTGTTTCATTTTTCAGAGTCCCGCAATGTGGTCTTTACCCCCAGCATCACCTACTCCCTCAACTATGTGATCAAGGGCCTGCTCAAGCCGGGGGATCATGTGATCGTCAGCTCCATGGAGCATAACGGCATGATGCGCCCCCTGGTGCAGATGGCCCATGCGGGCGTGACCTTTGACGCCGCTCAGGCCGACCGGGACGGCGTGCTGGACCCCCAGAAGGTGGAGGACCTGATAAAACCCAATACCCGGGCCGTGATGATGCTCCACGCCTCCAATCTGTGCGGCACCATGCTGCCCATCCAGCAGGTGGGTGAGATCTGCGCCCGCCATGGCCTGATCTTTGTGGTGGACACCGCCCAGACCGCCGGTGTCTTTCCCATCGACATGGAAAAAATGCACATCGACGCTTTGTGCTTCACCGGCCACAAGGGCCTGCGTGGTCCTCAGGGCGTAGGCGGCATGCTGCTGCGAGACGAGCTGTGTTCTCAGATGACTCCCCTCATCTCCGGCGGCACCGGCTCCCGCAGCGACAGCGAAGAAGTGCCTGACTTCATGCCCGACCGGTTTGAATCAGGCACTATGAATCTGCCGGGCATTGCCGGACTCCACCGGGCCCTCACCTATCTGGAGGAATACGGCATTGAAAACATCGCCCGCCAGGAACTGGCCATCTGCCAACGGTTCATCGACGGCGCTCTCACTCTGCCCGACACCCGTGTGGTGGGCAAGCTGGACACCCAGGACCGGGCGGCCATCGTCTCCCTGGACTTTCAGAAGATGGACAATGCGGAAGTCTCCTTCCTGCTGGACAACCAGTATGGCGTCATGACCCGCTGCGGCCTGCACTGTGCCCCCCGGGCCCACAAGAGCCTGGGTACCTTCCCTCAGGGCACTGTCCGCTTCTCCTTCAGTCATCACAACACCCCGGAGGAAGTGGACACCTGCATCGAGGGCCTGCGGAAGATCCTCACCCAGGGCTAAAGCAAACAAAAAAGCGGGACCCACGCGGGTCCCGCTCTAGCGTGTCGAAAAAGTGTCAAAAGCCACTTTTTCGAATTTTTGCAAGGGTCTGCGTGCAGCCATTTGGCCACACTTGCCCCTCTCGATCCGCAAAAATCCACGCACAGGTCGCGGCTTTTTGCAAATCAATAGGGGGTAAAACAAGCAATCTCTTTTCGCTGTTGGGTCGTTCAGCAGCCCAAATGCTTTTTACTTCACCACGATGCTCTTGCCGTCAAAGGGCTTCACATACCCCACCAAACGGGCGTCGCCGGTGAACTCCTCCAGCTGACGCAGCAGCTCCGGCGCTTTGTGCTCCGGCAGAGAAATGAGCAGACCGCCGGCGGTCTGAGGATCGTAGAGCACATCACTCAGCTCCAGAGATACCCCAGTTCCCATCTCCACATCGTCCTGGAGATAGCCCCGGTTGTTATAGGCCCCGCCAGGGATAATCCCCTCCTGGGCCAGCTCCAGGGCCTTCTTTTCCACCGGCACCCGGCGGGAATCGATGACCAGCGTCATGCCGCTGCCCGCCGCCATTTCGTAGGCATGGCCCAGAAAGCCAAAGCCGGTGATGTCGGTGCAGGCATGAGCCCCCACCCGGACCATACAGTCCCGGGCGTATTTGTTCAGGGTGGTCATCAGCTCCACCATGCGCTTATATTCCCCATCTGTCAGAAGGTCGGCTTTGCCGCCGGTGGACAGAATGCCGGTGCCCAGGCTCTTTGTGAGCACCAGGGCGTCGCCCACCTGGCATCCGGCGTTTGTCAGCACATCCTTGGGATGGATGAAACCGGTGACGCACAGGCCGTATTTGGGTTCTTCGTCTTCGATGGTGTGGCCGCCGGCAATGATGGCGCCGGCCTCCTGTACTTTGGCATAGCCACCCGCCAGAATCTCGCCCATGATGCTCACCGGCAGACAGGAGGGAAAGCAGATGAGGTTCATGGCCGTCGCCGGAGTGGAGCCCATGGCGTATACATCGCTGAGGGAATTGGTGGCCGCGATCTGGCCGAATACATAGGGGTCATCCACCATGGGGGGAAAGAAGTCCACTGTCTGCACAATGGCCAGATCCTCCCGCACCTTGTAAACGGCGGCATCGTCGCTGGAGTCAAACCCCACCAGCAGATTTTCGTCCTGGAATTTGGGCAATTTGGCAAGGACATCATTGAGGACACCCGGTCCTATCTTGGATGCTCACCCACCGCTTTTGGTCAGCTCAGTGAGCCTGGGTTTTCCGTTCATCGCCATTACCGCCTTTCTCTTTTGTTTTTCACCGGCCGCGGGCCGATGTCATTGCATATCATATCGCAACAAACCGCTCTTGGCAAGGGATAACCTTGCGGGAAGCCACAATGAAAGGAAGCCTGATTATGCATTTCAAGCAACTGGAAGCCTTTGTGAATGTGATCAAATTCAAAAGCTTTTCCAAGGCGGCGGAGGAAATCTATCTTTCCCAGCCCACCATCAGCGCTCACATCAGCGCATTGGAAAGCGAATTTGGCACAAAGCTCATCATCCGCTCCACCAAGGAAGTCTACCCTTCCAAGGCGGGAAAGATCTTCTATGAATACGCCAGCGAAATGCTGCGGATGCGGGACAAAGCTATTTTGTCGGTCAAAAGCTGCGCCACCGATATCCGGGGCACACTGGAGATCGCCGCTTCCACCGTCCCCTCCCAGTATCTCCTCCCCGAACTTCTGCCCCAGATGGCCAAGGACTATCCCAACCTGTTTTTTGAGCTGAAACAGTATGACAGCCGGGAAGTGGCCAACCACATCATCAACATGGACGCCGAAATCGGCATCGTGGGTACCCAGCTGGAAAAGAACAAATGCGTCTTTGAGCCTTTTGCCTCCGATCAGCTGGTTCTCATCACCCCCAACCTGGAAAAATACCGGGAACTGAAAGGGAATTTCCCTCTGTCCATGCTGAAAAAAGAGCCCTTTATCCTGCGGGAATACGGTTCCGGCACCCGGAAGGAAACCGAGGAATCCCTGAGCAATATGGGTGTGGACCCCAAATCCCTCCACCTCATCGCCCAGATGGACAGCACCGAAAGCATCAAACAGGCGGTATCCAAAGGACTGGGCGTCTCCATCACCTCCCACATCGCCGCAGAGGATTACGCCCGCTTCGGCCTGCTTCTGATCTTTGATCTGAAAAGCGAATTTCTAAAGCGGAAATTCTATTTTGTCTACCACAAGGACCGTCCCCTTTCCCCGGCAGCTGAAGCCTTTATGAAATTTGCCCGGGACTATTTTGAGCAGCATCCGGAAAAAGCCTGATCTTCTTTCTCTGGGCGCATGGACTGCGCCAGGAGAGTTTCACGGCACAAGAAAAGCGCAGCCTGACCCTTGTTTATCACAAGGTTGGCCGCGCTTTTATTTTTTTGCCTATTGGGAAGCTTCCAGCAGTTTGCGGAACGCCTGTTCAAACAGCGCATCCTGGGCCTTTTCCCGCCTTTTCGGTCCTCGGGTTCGTCCACCGCCCCGGCGGACCTTCTGCCCTACATGACGGGAAAAGAGCAGCCCCTGGATATTTTCCCCGGTGAACAAAAGCCCATCCTGACTTACGGCCCGGCATCCCTTCCCCAGAGCCAGGGCCGCCACCCCATAATCCTGGGTCACAACGATGTCCCCTTTTTCCATTTCATTGGCCAGGCGCAGATCAGCGCTGTCCCGCCCTTTGTCCACTGTGATCACCCGGCTGTATCCGTCTTCGATCCGGTGGCTGGTATCGGTGACCATCACCAGGGGGATGTGCTTTTCCCTGCACAACCTGACGATGATCTCCCGCACCGGGCAGGCATCGGCATCCACCAAAACCCTCAACTTCTTCCCTCCTCCCTGCAAAAAAGCGGCAGCCGGTTGGCCGCCGCTTTGCTCTTTTGCTTTGTTAGAAATCCTCGTCCTCTTCCAGATCCCAGTTCTGGAAATCCTCCACCATTTTCACGGCCTTGTCCAGGAAATCACCCTCAAAATCCTGGATCTTTCCGGCGTCGCACAAAGCGGCCAACTTGGGATTGATGGGCATCTGGGCCAGCAGAGGCAGCCCTTCCTCTGCGGCGGCCTGAGCGGTTTTGCTCTCGCCGTAGATCATGATCTTCTTGCCGCAGTCGGGGCACTCCACATAGCTCATGTTCTCCACCACACCAATGACTGGCACATCCATCAGCTGGGCCATTTTCATGGCCTTTTTCACGATCATGCTCACCAGTTCCTGGGGAGAGGTGACGATGATGATACCGTCCACAGGCAGGGACTGGAACACCGTCAGGGGCACATCACCGGTTCCCGGAGGCATGTCCACGAACATAAAGTCCACATCCCCCCACACCACATCGGTCCAGAACTGCTTGACAGTGGTGGCGATCACCGGACCGCGCCATACCACAGGATCGCTTTCATGCTCCAGCAACAGGTTGATGGACATCAGATCCACGCCGCTTTCGCTGTGGGTCGGCAGAATGCCCTGGCCATTGCCCCGGGCCTTTTCATGAACACCGAAGATCTGGGGAATGGAGGGGCCGGTGATGTCGGCGTCCAGCACGGCGGCCTTATAGCCCTTTCTCTGCATGGACACCGCCAGAAGAGAAGTGACCAGGCTCTTACCTACGCCACCCTTGCCGCTGACGACGCCAATGACTTTGTTGACACGGCTGCCCGGATTGGGTTTTTCCACCATATTCCGGGGAGAATTGCGTTCCCCGCAGTTTTGGCTGCAAGTTTCGCAGTTGTGTGTGCACCCTTCGCTCATGGAATGTGCGCCTCCTTATCAGATAAAGTATCGCATAAACTGCATTTTCCATTTGTTTGCCGCCGGAACCTTCCGGCTCCCCTATTATAACCCCTCCTGGGAAAAGCCGCAAGTGGGGAAAAATCCCCGGGAATTTGGGAAAACCGGTTCTTTTTTCCCTCGCTATGTGCTACAATGGCACAGACAGAAACTTCGAACTATATCCCAAGGAGGACTGCTATGCTTTTGATCGAACTTCTCAAGGCGGTGCTTTTCGGCCTGGTGCAGGGCATCACCGAATGGCTCCCCATCAGCTCCACCGGCCATATGATCCTGCTGGACGAGCTGGTCCATCTCCGCTGCACCCCGGAATTCTGGAACACCTTCCTGGTGGTGATTCAGCTGGGCTCCATTCTGGCGGTGGTGGTGCTTTATTTCCATCAGCTCAACCCCTTCTCCCCCAAGAAGGACCGAAACCAGAAGATCGACACCATTTCCCTGTGGCTGCACATCGTCGTGGCCGCTGTGCCCGCCGGTGTGCTGGGCATCCTCTTCGATGAGGCAGTGGAGCGCATCAGCACTGCTGTGGTGGTGGCTCTGGCCCTCATCATTTACGGCATTGCCTTTCTGGTGCTGGAAAAAAACAAGCGTAAGCCCAAGGTGGATACCATTGACCATTTGAGCTATAAAACTGCTTTTCTCATCGGCGTATTCCAGTGCCTCTCTCTGGTGCCCGGTACCTCCCGTTCCGGCTCCACCATCCTGGGCGCATCCATCCTGGGCTGCTCCCGGAAAGTGGCTTCGGAGTTTTCCTTCTTCCTGGCCATCCCGGTGATGCTGGGCGCCAGCTTCCTGCGGCTTTTGAAAGTGGGCTTTGCCTTTACCGGTGCTGAGTGGGCTGTGCTGCTCACCGGTGCTGTTGTGGCCTTCCTGGTCTCCCTCTTCGCCATCCGCTTCCTCCTGCACTATATCCGCCGCCACGATTTCACCGCCTTTGGCTGGTATCGCATCGTGCTGGGCCTTCTGGTGCTGGGCTATTTCTATATCCTCAAGTAATCTCACGCGAGGGCCGGCGGCAAGCCGCCGCTCCCATTCTTCTCTTTGCTCCGGCAGGTTTTCTATACCCGGGCAAAGAATATTTGCTTGTGGGATCACCAACCAAATACGCTTTTGACAGTCTAAGAGCCGGAGAAAATTCTTCCGGCTCTTTTCTCTTTTAAAGGGCTGTGGTATACTGCTTTCATCGGCCATTTTACAAAAATACAGAAAGGGAGGCACTTTCCCATGAAAAGTCTCGGCTATTACAACGGCAAGATCGGCGCTCCGGAGGAGCTCACCGTCCCCTTCACCGATCGGGGGCTTTATTTCGGCGACGGCGTCTACGACGCCACCACTTCGGCCAACCACATCCCCTTTGCCATCGATGATCACATCGACCGGTTTTTCCGCAGTTTCCAGGCCGCCTGTATCCCCTTTGCCATGAGCAAGCAGGAGCTGCGCCAGCTTTTGTGCGATCTGTGCGCCCAGGTGGAGGATGGCTGCTATCTGCTCTATTGGCACACCACCCGGGGCTCGTGGGAACGGAATCACGCCTTCCCCCCCAAAGGCACGCCGGCCAATCTGCTCATCACCCTCACCCCCTGTGAGATGACCCCGCCGGAAAAGGTGCTCACACTGATGACCGCCCCCGATATCCGCCATCACATGCTCAATGTAAAGACCCTCAACCTGCTGCCCAATGTGCTCACCGCCCAGCAGGCCGTGGAGCAGGGTGTGGACGAAGCCGTCTATCACCGGGGCGATTATGTGACCGAAGGCTTCCACAGCAACATCATGATGATCAAGGACGGGGCACTGTGCACCCCTCCCGCCAACAACCTGATCTTGCCGGGCATCACCCGCAAGCACCTGATGGAGCTGGCCCACAAGATGGATATCCCGGTGAAGGAAGCCCCCATCACCCTGACAGAGCTTTTTGACGCCGACGAAGTGCTGGTGACCAATTCCGGCGCCTTGTGCAACCGGGTGAGCCACATCGACGGCAAACCGGTGGGCGGCAAGGCCCAGGATCTGGTGAAGCGTCTCCAGGATGCCTACGCCGCCTGGTTCAACGAAGAGACCCACAGCCAGACCTTTTCCTGCTGATAAGCGGCGTGGCCACCTGTAAAAATCCAGCCGTGTTCTTCTTTCGCCAAGACGCAAAAAATCCCGGGGATTTCCCCGGGATTTTTTCTTTTGCTATGAATTATTTTTTCTGATTGCGCTTTTGGGAAGCATGGCGGAACACCGGCACCAGCAGCTCGTGAAGCACCAGCGGAATAGCGGACACCGCCGTCAGAATGAGCCACTCGTTGAGATGCAGGCTGTATGTGCCAAACACCTTCACCAGGAAGGGAATCTCGGTCACAGCGATCTGAAGCACAAAGCCGATGATCACAGCCAGGATCATAAACTTGTTTTCCATCAGGTTGTTGCGGAACACCGACTTTTCCACATTGCGCATACCGATGGCGTGGAACAGCTGGGAAATGCCCAGCACGGTGAAGGCAAAGGTCTGGCTCTCGGCCAGGATGGCGCTGTCGCCCAGGATCTTATCGATGGCTCCGATGGTAACGGCGCTGCCCTCCTGCAAAAGCATCCGCACCGGCACAAAGAGGAAGGCGCTCAAAGTCAGCAAACCGATCACCGCACCATAGAAGAGGGTCATAGCCAGGCCGCCTTCGGCAAACAGGCTTTCCGAAGGATCACGGGGCGGACGGCGCATGGTGAGCTTGGAGTCATTTTTGTCCACGCCCAGAGCCAGGCCGGGCAGGGAGTCTGTAATCAGATTGACCCACAGGATGTGGATGGCCTTCAAAGGAGCGGCCAGACCCGCCAGAATGGCCACAAACATGGTGATGATCTCACCGAAGTTGGAAGAAAGCAGGAAGAGCACCGATTTTTTGATGTTGGCATAAATGCCCCGGCCCTCTTCGATGGCCTTCTGGATGGTGGCAAAGTTATCGTCGGTGAGCACCATATCGGCAGCGGATTTGGCCACATCGGTGCCGGTGATGCCCATGGCCACGCCGATGTCGGCAGCCTTCAGGGAAGGAGCATCGTTGACGCCATCACCGGTCATGGAGACGATATATCCCTTCTGCCGCAGGGCCTTGACGATCATCACCTTATGCTCGGGAGACACCCGGGCAAAGACCCGCAGATCGTCCACCACCTGGCTCAGCTGATCCACCGTCATGGTATCCAGCTGCTCGCCGGTCATGCACTGATTTTCTCTTTCGGCAATGCCCAGTTCCCGGGCAATGGCAAAAGCGGTATCCTTGTGGTCGCCAGTGATCATCACAGTGCGCACCGAAGCGCCCTTGAAGATCTCCACCGCATCTTTGGCCTCGGGACGGGGCGGGTCGATCATACCCACCAGACCCACAAAAGTCAGGCGCTCTTCGCACACCTGAGGCGCATCATCCCGGAAGGCCAGGGCCAGCACCCGCAGGGCGTCCATGGACATTTCCCGCATAGCCGATGTGATCTTCTCTTTGTCCGCCGGGGTGATCTCCCGCACCGCTCCTCGGTCCAAGATCCGGTCACAGTGCTTGAGCACCTGGTCGGGAGCACCTTTGGTGAAGGAGATGTTCCCCTCGCCCTCCCGGTGCATGGTGGTCATCATCTTCCGGGTGGAGTCAAAAGCGATCTCATCGATACGGGGCAGCTTTTCCTCCAGGCCCTGACGGGTCAGCCCCAGAGGTGCCCCCATATCCAGCAAAGCGATTTCGGTGGGATCGCCCAGCCGCTGGCCGTTTTCGATGGAAGCGTCGTTGCAGAGCATCATGCCTTCCACCAGGCGGCGGTGAGCTTTGCTGCCCATCTGATCGGCGGGGAAAATGGCCCCGTCACAATAGGCCCGCACTACGGTCATCTTGTTCTGGGTCAGAGTACCTGTTTTATCGGAGCAAACCACGCTGACGGCGCCCAGGGTTTCCACCGAGGGCAGACGGCGCACGATGGTATTGACCTTGACCAGCCGCTGGACACCCAGGGCCAGCACAATGGTCACCACAGCGGGCAAGCCTTCGGGCACGGCGGCCACCGCCAGAGAAATGGCGGTGATGAGCATTTCCACCACATTCCGCCCCTGCACCAGGGCGATGAGGAACAGTCCAACGCACAAAGCGATGGCTACCACGCCCAGCATCTTGCCCAGGTCAGCTAGACGCTTTTGCAACGGGGTCGGTTCTTCTTCCGATTCGTTGATCATCTGGGCGATGCGGCCAATCTGGGTATCCATACCGGTGGCAGCCACCACGCCTTCGCCCCGGCCATAGGTGACGCTGGTGGTCATATAACCCATGTTGATCCGGTCGCCCAAAGGAGCATCCTGGGGCAAAACAGCATTGCAGTCCTTTTCCACCGGCACCGATTCACCGGTGAGAGCCGATTCGTCCACTTTCAGGTTGGTGGTCTGGGTCAGGCGCAGGTCAGCAGGGATCTGCCGTCCCGCTTCCAGCACCACCACATCTCCCTGCACCAGTTCCGAAGCGGGGATCTCTTTCGTCACGCCGTCCCGGCGCACCATGGCCGTGGGGCTGGACAGCTTTTTCAAGGCCTCCAGAGCCTCCTGGGCCTTGCCCTCCTGCACCATGCCGATCACCGCGTTGAGCAGTACCACAATCAGCACAATGATGGCATCGGACACTTCCTTCAGCAGCAGGGAAATGCCCGCCGCCGCAAACAGGATGTAGATCATGGGCTCATTGAGCTGGGAAAGGAACATCTGAAGCTTTGTCTTTCCCTTCTTTTCCACCAGGGCATTGGGGCCGTTTTTCTCCAGCCGGTTTTTGGCTTCCTGCTGGCTCAGGCCCTTTTGCAGATCGGTCTGCAGCTCCTGCTCCGTTTGAGAGACATTCTTGCTTTCAAACACCGCGTTCATCACCTCATCATGATTTTTCCTTCTTGCAATATACCCAAAAGAGAGCATTTTCAGCCTGCAAACAAAAAAGAGACTTTTTGCACACGAACTCCGTATGCAAAAAGTCTCGTTACCTCTCAACAGGCCGCAAACGCAGGCGGGTGCCAGGATGTTGCGTTTACGCTTTGAACTACTCCCTTTTATGCTTTCATCTTACCGGTCTCTATCCCGTTTGTCAAGCCTTTTTTCCCCGTGTCCAGCTGGCGGCGCAACCTGCGGTAAATGGGCGGCATCCCCAAAAGGCCGGACACCGCCTGAGCGGTGAGGCAGACCATGGCCACGGCCAACAGATGAGAAAAGGAGCCGGTCATCTCCAGGCAGAGCATAGCGGCGGTGAGAGGCGCACGCACCACAGCGGCAAAGAAACCGCCCATGGCCAAAATCACCCAACTGGCCGTCCAATCTCCCGACAGGCCCAATCCGGCCATCAAATAGGCCCAGACGCCGCCCCACAACGCCCCCATGGACAACACCGGCAGAAAAAGCCCTCCCGGAGCACCGGAGCAGAAGGACAGAAGAGACAGGGCTGTTTTTGCTGCCAGCAGCCCCAGAAGCACCGACAGAACAGGCAAGCCCTCCACCAGCAAGCCCATGAGTCCAGCGCCGCTTCCCAGGGCCTCAGGTACCCAGAATCCCAGCACACCAGCAGCCAAAAAGGGAATGAGCAGCCGTCCCGGCTCCCAGGAGATCTTCCCGTAAAGGCCCTGCCCCTTTTCCACTCCCTTGCTGTAAAGGGCCCCCAGTACACCCAGAAAGGTTCCCAGCAGCACCAGAAACGGACCCATGCGCCAGCCCATGGGTCCATTCAGGGAAAAACGAAACAGCGGTGTCAGGCCAAAGGGAGCAGATGCCACATAATCGGCGCACACCGCCGCAGCCATACAAGGGGTGAGCATCCGGGGCCGAAAGTCCCGGCGCAGGGCTTCCAGAGCAAAGAGGATGCCGGCAAAGGGAGCATTGAAGGTGGCGGCAATACCGGCGGCCGCACCGCAGGTGAGCATCAGCCGTCGCTCCTGCCTCTCCCGCTTTCCCAGCAGGGACAGTCCCTTGCCTGCCATGGCCCCCAGCTGCACCGAAGGGCCTGCCCGGCCCAGGGACAGCCCGGCCACAGCGCATAGGGTACCGCCCAGGAATTTGGCCAGCACCGTCCGCAGCCAGGGAGCGTCAAAGGCTCCATCCAGCTCCCCCATCACCCGGGGCACACCGCCCCCTTTGATCTCCGGCGCCCAGCGGGTGAGCTGGTAAACCAAGAAGGCCAGGGCCATCAAAAGGGCAAACCACAGCGGCAAAAACCAAAGATGGGTCCTCCCCATCTCCAGCCCCAGGTCCAAAAGAACTCCGGCCCCCTCTAAGGCCAGACGATAGCCCACAGCCAGACTTCCGGCCAGGAGGCCGCACACCGCCCCTTCCAGCAGATAAAAAAGCCCCTGCCGCCGCTCTTTCTCCTCTTCCCCGTTCACCGCACTTCCTCCACTCTTTTTATTCTGCTCTTTCGTAGACAATGGCCCCGGTATAGGTGATGGACAGGGTCATATCCACCACACTTTCCCTCTCGGGAAGTGAGAGATAGCCCCCATAGACCAGGCTCTGGTAACCATAGTACTCGCCCACGATCTCAAAAGAAAACTCCGGATACCGGCGGATAAACTCCGAAAGGGGTATCTTTTCCCCTTGAAACGAGCCAAACCGGCCGTAGTCGCTGAGAAAATGGACATAGGAAAAATCCTCGTCCACCTGCCGGATACGCACCTGGCCCTCTACCGGGCGAGGCGGTTGGGAAAGCTCCAGATATCCATCCTCAAAGAACAGCCGCAGATCTCCATTCTCCCACACCATCCTATTCACCCGCCCATCGTGCAGGCTATACGGGATGGAAGATTGAAAACGATAGACTACATCCACAAAACCGCCTCCTTTTTGCTGGCTATGGAAAACAGGCAGCAGATTTCATCACCTGCTGCCCGCTTGTTTAGTCCCGCTTTTCCTGCGCCGGCAGGAAATTGATCTTCTGCAGCTTGTTGTGCAAAAGCTCTGCGGCATTCATCATGGAATATTCCAAGGTCATATCTTTTTCTTTCAGCTCGTAGATGGCATCCACCCCGGCTTCCTTGGCCTTTTCATAGCCCTGGCCCTTGCAGCCCACCACGGCCACCACCCGGGCGCCGTATTTTTTGGCCACCTTGGCCACTTCCACCGGCAGTTTTCCCATCACCGACTGGGCATCCATCCGCCCTTCCCCGGTGATGACCACATCGGGGCGCAGTTTCTGGAGCAGGGCTTCAAAACCCACTCCTTCGTTGACGATCTGGAAGCCGGGAACCAGCTGGGCGTCAAAGAAAGCCATCAGCCCCGCTCCCATGCCTCCGGCAGCACCGCTGCCCGGAGTATCCAGGATATCCTTGCCCAGATCCTGCTTGACCACCTGGCTAAACCGGCGCAGGGCCTCATCCAGCAAGGGCAGATCCTTGGGCTTGGCCCCCTTCTGGGGCCCGAACACATAGGCCGCGCCATGAGGTCCGCACAAGGGGTTGGACACATCGCAGGCCACCCGGAACTTGGCCTGACGCACCTTGGGATTCATGGTGGAAAGGTCGATGGAATGAAGCTTCAGAAGCCCCGCCGCCCCCGACGGGATGGGAACTCCATCCTTGTCCAGCAGCTGGGCCCCCAGGGCCTCCACCATCCCTGCGCCGCCGTCATTGGTGGCGCTGCCGCCGATGCCCATGATAAACTCCGTACATCCTTTTTCCAAAGCGTCCTCGATCAGCTCTCCCACGCCATAGGTGGTGGAAGTGAAGGGGTCCCGCTTCCAGGATGGGATCAGGGGCAGGCCTGCGGCGCTGGACATTTCGATCACCGCCGTTTTTCCATCGCCCATGATGCCGTAAGCCGCCATGGTCTTGTCAAACAAGGGGCCGGTGACCCAACAGCTCTGCTTTTTGCCGCCGGTGGCCAGAATCAAAGCCTCCACCGTGCCCTCGCCGCCGTCGGCCATAGGCACCTTGTACACCGTAAGCCCGGGGAACCGCTCCAGCAAAGCGCTCTCCGCCGTATCACAGAAATTTTTCGAAGTCAGGCTGCCCTTGAACGAATCGGGCGCAACCACAAAGATCATTTTTTCTTCCCTCCGCGCGATGCGCAAATTTTCCCTCTCTCACAACAGAGTGCCTCCCATTCTCTTCCCGAAAAAAGGAGGCTGTCTTATTGGATAGACACTACTATACAACACCCGCTGGAAAAATGCAAAAAAAATCATGTGAAATCTGTGAGAAAACCCTTGAAAATTTGACAGGATATAGTATACTGTTTCGGTAAATGATGAATATTCACATTGATTATAGAAAGGACGGAGATTTCATGAAAGCATTGCAAGCCACAGAACACATCTGGTGGGTGGGAGCTTTGGACCCGGATCTGCGGGTTTTTGACATCGTCATGCACTCCGATCATGGCACCAGCTACAACTCCTATCTGCTGCGGGGCAGCCAAAAAACCGCCCTGTTCGAAACGGTAAAGGATAAATTTTTCGATGAACACCTGGAAAAGATCCGCCAGGTGATGGACCCTTCTGAAATCGATTACATCGTTGTGGACCACACCGAACCCGACCACTCCGGCTCGGTGGCCCGGATGCTGGAGATCGCCCCCAACGCCACTGTGCTGGGCACCCAGACCGCCCTGTCCTTTTTGCAGGAGATCGTCAACAAGCCCTTCCCCTGCCAGGCTGTCACCGAAAAGGACGAGATTGACCTGGGCGGCCTGACCCTCCGCTTCATCCAGGTGCCCATGCTCCACTGGCCCGATTCCATGTACACCTATTGCCCTGAAGAAAAGGCCCTCTTCTCCTGCGACAGCTTCGGTTGCCATTACAGCGATGAGCGGGTGTTCAACGACCTGATCGACGGGGATTTCACCGAAGCTTACAAATACTATTTCGACAACATCATCGGGCCTTATAAGAACCCCCATATGCTGGGCGCTCTGAAAAAGATCGAAAACCTGGACATCCAGTTTATCGGCAACGGCCACGGCCCTGTGCTGCGCCGGGATATCCCCAAATATCTGGAGATGTACCGCACCTGGTCCCAGCCGGAAGCCAAAAAAGAGCCCATGGCCGCCATCTGCTATGTGTCTGCCTATGGCTACACCCGTCAGCTGGCCGAAAACATCGCTCAGGGCATCCGGGAAGGCGGCGTGTCCGATGTGCGCATGTTCGACCTGGTGACCGACGACAAGCAGGAGGCCTTCCAGGCCATCGTCCAGTCCGACGGATTCCTGCTGGGCTCCCCCACTTTGATCGGCGATGCTCTGCCCCCGGTGTATGAAATGCTGCTGGGGCTCAACCCGGTGATCCACCGGGGCAAGGTGGCCGGTGCTTTCGGCTCCTTTGCCTGGAGCGGCGAGGCTGTGCCCAACCTGATGGAGCGGCTCAAGTCCCTGCGCTTCAAGCTGCCTTTGCCCGGTCTGCGGGTCAAGCTGAAGCCCACCGAAGAGGATCTGGCCAATGCCCGTGAAATGGGCAAAGAATTTGCCCAGGCTCTGAAAAAGTAAAAAAAATTTTTCGCCCCCATTGATTTCAATGGGGGCTTTTTTCTGTCTTTTCTTCCTCTTTCTCCCTTTTGCTCTGTTCAAGGCCCCGGGTATCTGATATAATACTTCCGAACTGAAAAAGGGGGAACTTTCCCCCGTTTCTCCCCATTTTTATTCCAAGGAGGCTACCTGCTATGATGATACAAGTTTGCATTGGCAGTTCCTGCCATGTAAAGGGTTCTTACGAAGTCAAGACCATCTTCGAAAACCTCATTCGTGAAAACCAGCTGGAAGAGCAGATCACCCTGCGTCCCGCTTTCTGCCTGGGCAACTGCGGCGAAGGGGTGAGCGTCAAAATCGATGGAAAACCCATCAGCGGCGTCACCACCGAAAACGCCGCCGATATCTTCCGCCAGTATGTGCTGAAAGGATAGGGCCATGGATGTTCTGCGCTTTCAAAAAGCCAACTGCAAGGACTGCTATAAATGCATCCGCCGGTGTGCGGTGAAAGCCATCGCCATGCGGGATCATCACACCGAGGTCATCGATGAGGACTGCGTCCTCTGCGGCCGCTGTGTGCTGGCCTGCCCTCAATATGCCAACCAAGCCCGGTGGGATATCCAGCCGGTGCGCCAGCTGCTCCAATCGGACAAACCGGTGTACGCCATGGTGGCGCCCTCCTTTTCCTTCCAGTACGGCCCCGATGAATTCGGGCCGCTGCGCCGCCAGCTGATGACCCTGGGCTTTGCCGATGCCTTTGAATCGGCAGAGGGCGCCTGTCTGGTCAAAACCCAGTACGAGAACCTGGTGGCCCAGGGAGACCGGGATGTAATCCTCTCCTCCTGCTGCCCCTCGGTGGTGCTGCTCATCGAGCGTCACTTCCCCTCTTTGGTGCCGCTGCTGGCTCCAGTGCTCTCCCCCATGCAGGCCGAGGCCAAGCTGCTGCGCCGCCGCTTCGGCCCCGACGCCGCCATCGTCTACATCGGCTCCTGCATCGCCGCCAAAAACGAATGCGACCAGACCCCGGGGCTCACCGATTATGCTCTGACCTATGACGAGCTCAACGCCCTTTTCGTCAGCAACAAATTGCCGGTGGACCTTCACGGTGCCCAGTGCAGCCCGGAGCCCCGGCGGCGCAGCCGTTCCTTCCCCCTGCCGGGAGGCGTCATCGGCTGCATGAATAAGCAGGAGGACTATTCCTATCTGTCGGTGGACGGCCTGGAAAACTGCATTGCCGCTTTGAACGAGATCAAAGCCGGCCGACTGCACCACTGTTTCATCGAGCTGCGGAGTTGCACCGGCTCCTGCGCCGGCGGCCCCAAAATGAGTGCCGACGCCCGCAACCGGTTGGAAGGGCGTATCCGCATTGCCCACACCGCCGACACTCTGGAAGATTTCCCGCCCCAGCCCACTCTGCCTCTGGAGCGCACCTTCCAGCCCCGCTATGCCCAGGCCAAAATGCCCACCGAAGAAGAAATCCAGGATATTTTGCGCAAATTGGGCAAAAACAGCCCGGCGGATGAGCTGAACTGCGGCACCTGCGGCTACTCCACCTGCCGTGAAAAAGCCATTGCCATCTTCCAGGGCAAGGCCGACATCACCATGTGCCTGCCCTATATGAAAAAACGGGCCGAATCTTTGTCCGACAAGATCATCAGCAACTCCCCCAACGCCATTCTGGCCGTGGACAGCGCCCTGCGCATCAAGCTGGCCAACCGGGCCTTGGCCGATATTCTGGGCCTGCCTGAGGATACGGTGTTCACCGGCCGCCAGGTCTCCGACCTGATGGACGACTTCGAATTCATCACCGCCTTCTCCTCCGGAGAGCATACCAAGGCCCGCAAGACCTATCTGGAACAATACGACAAGTATGTGGAGCAGGTCTTTATCTCCGATGAAAGCAACAACCTGGTGATCTGTCTGATGAAGGACATCACCCAAGCGGAAAAGACCCGTCTTTCCCTGCAAAAAACCAAGAGTGAGGCCATCGAGATCACCGACCAGATCATTGCAAAGCAAATGCGCATTGTCCATGAAATCGCCTCTCTCCTGGGCGAGACGGCGGCCGAAACCAAGGTAGCCCTCACCCAGCTGAAAAACACCGTGGCCATGGAAGAGGAAAAACTGCCATGAACACATTATGTATGGAAAGCGGCTTTGTCAGCCTGAACAAGCAGGGGGAAGATCTGTGCGGGGATTTTTTCACCACCGTCTCCGACGATGACGCCACCACCTTTGTGCTCTCCGACGGCATGGGCAGCGGGGTCAAGGCCAATATTCTGGCCACTCTCACCGCCAAGATTCTGGCCACCATGACGGCCAACCACCTGTCCATCCGGGACAGCGTCACCACCCTGGCCCAGACTCTGCCGGTGTGCAGCGTGCGCAAGCTGGCCTATTCCACCTTCACTCTGATGCAGGTGCTTCCCGACTGGCAGGTCTACCTGGCCCAGTTTGACAATCCCCAGGCCATTTTGCTGCGGGACGGCAAAAGTGTGGAATATCCCACCCAGGAACTGATGGTGGGCGACAAGCGGATACTGGAAAGCCGTCTGACTTTGCAAAGCGGCGATGTGTTCCTGCTGATGACCGACGGAGTCACCCACGCCGGATTGGGGAACCTGATCCCCGACGGCTGGCAGCGGGAAGGGGTTCTTCAGTATGTGGAGGAGATCTACACCCCGGATCTTTCGGCCAAGAACCTGGCCGCCCGGGTGGCCGATGCCTGCCGGGATCTGTATCTGGAGCGCATCGACGACGATGTGACGGTGGCCGTATTCAAAATGCGCACCCGCCAGGCGGTCAATCTTCTGGTGGGCCCGCCCCGTCAGCATGAGGACGACGAAGCCTTTATGCACCGGTTTTTCGCCAGCGAAGGTACCCATATCGTCTGCGGCGGCAGCACCGCCCAGATGGTCAGCCGCTATCTGGGGCGTCAGCTGATCATCAGTGAGGATTATGTGGACCCGGACATCCCGCCGGTAGCCAAGATCCGTGGCATTGACCTGGTCACCGAGGGCATCGTCACTCTCAGCCGGGTGCTGGAGATGGCCGGCCGCTATGCGTCCTCCCAATCCATCCCCTCTCACTGGGACACCCGCAGCGACGCCGCCACCCAGATCGCCCGGGTGCTGCTGGAAGACGCCACCGACATCCACTTTTTTGTGGGAAGAGCGGTGAACCCCTCCCACCAATCCCCCTCCCTGCACATCGATTTTTCCCTGAAAATGAGCATCATCGAAAAATTGGAAAAGATCCTGCGGGAAATGGGCAAGCGGGTCACAGTGGAATACTGCTGATCTTTCCCGAAACGAAAACAGGAAAGGAACAAATACTATGGTTTTTGATACACAAGTACAAGAGCTGAAATACCAGGCTCTCAAAGAAGTGGCCGCTCTGGCCTGGGAAGACAATCTGGCCCGGGGGCTTCTGGGCAGCGCCGCCCGGCTGGTTCCCGGCCCTCAGCCCACCATGCGCTGCTGCATCTACAAGGAGCGGGCCATCATGGAGGAACGCCTGCGCATGGCCATGGGCGGCGATCCGGAAAACGACAATGTGATCGAGGTCATCGACATCGCCTGTGACGAATGTCCTGTGGCCGGTATTCGGGTCACCGAATCCTGCCGTGGCTGCATCGCTCACCGGTGCATGAATGCCTGTCCCAAGGGAGCGATCTCCATTGTGAACCACCGGGCTGTCATCGATCAGGAAAAGTGCATTGAGTGCGGCCGCTGCGTCAGTGCCTGCCCTTACAGCGCCATCGTCAAATCCTCCCGTCCCTGCGAAAACGCCTGCAAAGTGGGCGCCATCCACATGGACGAAAACAAAAAGGCCTCCATTGACAACAGCAAATGTATCGCCTGCGGCGCCTGTGTCTATCAGTGCCCCTTCGGCGCTATTTCCGACAAATCCTTTATCCTGGATTGCATCGACCTGATCCAGAAATCGGAAAACAACCAGAAATACCAGGTCTTTGCCATTGTGGCCCCCTCCATCTCCAGCCAATTCCATCATGCCACAGTGGAGCAGGTGGTCTCCGGTTTGAAGGCCCTGGGATTCTTCAATGTGGTGGAAGTGGCTCTGGGCGCCGACATGGTGGCCTGGCGGGAGGCGCAGGAGCTGGCCGAAAAGAAGTTCCTCACCAGTTCCTGCTGCCCGGCCTTTGTGGATTACATCCGCAAGAGCTTCCCCGACATGGCCCAGCACATCTCCCACAACCTGTCCCCCATGGGAGAGATCGCCAAGTACATCAAGCGCATCCATCCCGGCTGCAAAGTGGTGTTCATCGGGCCCTGCACCGCCAAAAAAGCCGAGCGGAAGCAGGAGCGGGTGAAGGATCTGGTGGACTGCGTCCTCACCTTTGAAGAATTGCAGGCCCTCTTCGACAGCAAGGAGATCGACCTCACCTCTCTCCCCGGCGAGGCTCTGGACAACGCCTCCTATTTTGGCCGGGTCTTTGCCCGCAGCGGCGGTCTGGCCGTGGCGGTGGAAGAGGCCTTGAAGGAATGTGGTATCTCCCCTGAGGAGTTTACCCTCAACGCCATTTCCTGCAACGGCATCACCGAATGCAAAGCCGCCCTGCTCCGGGCCAGCAAGAATGTGCTGCCCAACAACTTTATCGAGGGTATGGCCTGCGAAAGCGGCTGCATCGGCGGCGCTGGCTGCATCACCCACGGGCCCAAGAGCAAGGCCGATGTGGACAAATACGGCCACGAGGCTATGGAAAAGACCATCAAGGACGCCATCGAAATCCTGAACTTCTAGCAGCGTGACGCTGCGGCCATACTGCGCTGCCGCGCTGGGCAACAGAACCAAGACTGGTTGGCTGCAATTCAGCAAAGGCGGCGTGGCGCCGCAGCCATACTGCGCTGCCGCGCTAGGCAACCGAACCAAGGCCGATTGACTGCAATCCAGCAAAGAGAGGAACGACAGCGGGGGCACCCCGCCGCTGCCGCGCTGGGAAATAGAACCGGGTTTGGTTGGCTGCCATCCGGCATACAAAAAGTCCCTCCTGATCAGGAGGGACTTTTTTCATGTTGATTTTGTGCGCTGTACCCAGGGCCAGAACACAATGCTCAAAAATGCCTCGCTTATTTTTCCATGATGTAGCCGAAGAGCCAGTCGTTGATCTCGTTCATCCGGCGGATACGATGCTTGGGCTTGCCGGAACGGGACAGCTCATGGTTCTCCCCGTGGAAGATGCACATTCTGGTGGGAACGCCCTTCAGCTGCAAGGCCGAATACATCTGGATGCCTTCGGGCAGCCAGCAGCGGTAGTCCTCATCGGAATGGATGAACAGGGTGGGAGTCTCGGCGTTCATGGCATACTGCAGGGGAGAAGCTCTCCACAGACCTTCCAGGTTGTTCCAAGGAGTAGCGCCGCCCATTTCACGCTGACCGAACCAGGGGCCGATGTCGCACACGCCATAGAAGCTGACCCAGTTGGAGATGGAACGCTGGGAAGCTGCCGCCTTGAACCGGTTGGTGTGACCGATGATCCAGTTGGTCATAAAGCCGCCATAGGAACCACCGGTGACGCCCAGCCGCTTCTCGTCGATCTGGGGATATTTCTTCAGCACTTCATCGGTGAAGGCCATCAGATCTTCATAGTCGATGGTGCCGTATTTGCCGCGGATGTCGGCAAATTCCTCGCCCCGGGCAGAGGAGCCTCTGGGGTTGCAGAAGAACACAAAGCTGCCGGCGCTGGCCATGACCTGCATCTCATGCATAAAGCCGCCGCAGTAGTTGGTGCGGGGACCGCCGTGGATTTCCAGGATGCCGGGGTACTTTTTCTTGTCGTCATAGTCCATGGGCAGCAGCACGAAGCCATCGATGCGCACGCCATCCTTGTTCACAAAGGACAGAGGCTGAGGCTCGGCCACATACTTGTCTTTGAAGAAAGCGGTGTTGAACTGGCTCAGCTGCTTGTATTCGCCGTTTTCCACATTGACTTCATAGACTTCCTGGATCTTGGTGCCGTTGAGGCCCACGGTGAAGAACCGGCCCTCGCTGACGCCGAAGAAGTCCACGCCAAAGGAAGGAGCGGTGATATGATGCAACTTCTTTTCGCCCCGCTTCAGAGAGCACAGGCCGCTGGTGTTGTCATAGGAGGTGACCAGATACAGCACGCCGTCCACGGCCTTCATGGAGTTGCCGCCGCCATAGCGCACATCGCAGCCGGTGGTGCAGCCCAGTTCCTCGGGGATGCCTTCGTAAACAGCTTCCACCTTGCCGCCCTTGAGGGACACGGCATACAGGTTGTTGCCCGGAGCCGGATATCCATCCTTGATGGGGTTGGCGCTGAAAACGATCTCCCCATGGGCGTTATCAAAGCAGAAATTGCCGATGCTGTAAGTGCCGTCTTCCACCAGGCAGCTGGTCTCTCCGGTCTCCACATCATAGAGATAGAGGGCGCTGCTCTGGGCCCGACGGGCGTTGAAGGTGTGGCCGGTGTAAGCCACCTTGCCGCACTTGGAGCAGAACTTCACGCCACCCACATCAAACAGGGGCTCGGTGAGGGCCTGCAGCTTCTTTTTCTTGGCATTATAAAGATAGATACGGTTGCGCTTTTTGTTGATAAAGCCCCGGCCGTTGAACCAGAAGGGCAGCTCATCCACCACTTCGTAGTCCTTTTCCTCTTCCCAGGCCTTCTTGGCCGCCGCCAGCTTATCCCCCTTGAGGGCGGCAAAATCCGGACGGGCATTGTCAAACAGGGCAGAGATCAGATACAGATCCTTGCCCACTTTTTTGGCTGTGGCGCCGTTGAGAGGCACACGGAACAGCTCCTTGGCTTCGCCGCCCTCCAGGCTGATCTCATAAAAGACGGTGAGCATTTCGCCCTTCTGCACCTTTTTCTTGTCGCTTTCGGCCCGCACACCGGGGAAAATCACCGATTTGGGGCTGTTGAAATCAAAGGAACGCTCGCTGTTGCCAGAGGTCAGCTGTCTGAAAGCGCCCTTCTTGGTGTTAAAGGCCCACAGGTTTGTGTAATAGCTGTTGCTTTCCACATCGGCCTGAGAAACGCAGAGCACGCCATACTTTCCATCGGGAGAAAATTCCATGTTGGAGAGCATTTTGTAATTGGCAAAGTCAGGAACTTTGATCGGTTTCATACTGCTCAGTCTCCTTTTCCGGTTTTGAAAAAAATCAATGGCTTTACGCCATGCAGGCAAGGCCTCCGCCTCACGGCAGAGCATCTTCCCTTTTTCCCGCTGGTTCTATCATACCGCAGTCTGTGGAACTTGTCCACGAAATCTTGCCAAAACCTTGAATTTTAGTGTATATTATGAAAGAATACACCGCAATTTTTGGTTGAATCGAAAGGAGAAAAACCATTGACCAACCTGGAACCCCTTTTCAAGACCCTCTCCCGCCTGAGCATAGACACCCTTCTGCGGGGAGCGATTCTGATCCTGGTGGGCTATGTGCTCATCCGCCTGATTCTGAAACTGGTGCGCCGGGCCCTGAATCGCACCAGCCTGGATGCCCACATTGCCCATACCCTCATCACCGCCTGCCGACTGGTGCTCTATTTTATCCTGATCACCATGGTCATGGGGCAGCTGGGCATTTCCTCCACATCCCTTGTCACTTTGCTGGGCGTATTCGGCCTGGCTCTGTCCCTGGCCTTGCAGGACACCCTTTCCAACATCGCCGGTGGACTGTTTGTCCTCTACACAAAGCCCTTTAAGGTGGGAGACTATGTGGAGCTCTGGGGCGTGGAAGGCACGGTGCAGCTCATCGGTTTTATCCACACCACCCTCACCACCATTGACAACAAGCTGATCTATGTGCCCAACGGTCAGCTGAGCAAGGACAAGATCATCAACTATTCTGCCGAAGGCCGCCGCCAGCTGGAAATGACGGTGGGCATCGGCTACGAGGACGATTCCGCCGCCGCCCGAAAACTGATCGAGCAGGTGGTCTCCGCCGATCCCCGGATAGACAAGACAGAGCCGATATTTGTAAAAGTGTGGGAACTGGGAGACAACGCCGTCATTCTGCGCGTCCGGGCCTGGGTCCCTGGTGGGGATATGATCCCTGCCCGCTGTGATCTGTATGAAGCCATCAAAGACGCTTTGCAGAAAAATGGCTTCCATATCCCCTATCCCCAGCGTCAGCTCCATTTCCCGGAAAAAGCACTGTAAAAAACGACAAAAAGGAGACAGGCCGCAGCCTGTCTCCTTTTTTAACTGAAAAATTATTTGTGCTCTTTCAGCCATTCAATGGCGCACTGGGTATACACAGCCGCACCATAGGGCAGAGCGTCCTCGCTGAACAGGACTTTGGGGTTGTGGTTGGAAATCCGCTTGGTTTTGTCGTCCACACCGGCGCCCAACCAGAAGATCTGGCTGGGGACTTTTTCGCCAAAGTACGCAAAGTCCTCGGAACCGGTGGCCCGGCTCTTTTTGGGGATCATCCGATCCTGTCCCACCACATCGGCGGCATAGCGCACCACTTCATCGGTGAACTCAGGATCGCAATACATGGCGGGAGAGGAGAAGAGCCACTCCACTTCGGCGTCGCCGCCAAAGACCCGGGCGGTGCCCACGCTGATTTCCTCCACACGCTGGCGGAGATGATCGATCAGCTCGGCGTTAAAGCCCCGCATGGTGCCATTGAGCACACCTTCCGAGGGGATCACATTGGTAGCCCCATCGCCGAAGAGCATGGAGCCCACGGTGAGGGTGCACTGCTCGGCAGGATTGACCTCCCGGGCCAGCAGCTCCTGGAGAGCCAGATAGATATGTACCCCGATGTTGATGGGGGAAATACCGCTGTTGGGAGCGGCGCCGTGGCATCCCTTGCCCTTTACATGGATACTAAAGCCATCGGCGGAGCCCATGGTCAGGCCCTTGCCGTAGTCCAGAGTGCCCACATCGGCCATGGAGCCCACATGGATGGCGAAAGCGGCGTCCACATGAGGATTTTCCAGCACACCGGCCTCGATCATAGCCTTTGCGCCGCCGAAGGTCTCTTCGTTGGGCTGGAAGCAGATCTTCACAGTGCCTTCGATCTCGTCTTCGTGCTCTTTCAACAGCTTGGCTGCACCCAGCAGCATGGCCATATGCAGGTCATGGCCGCAGGCGTGCATGGCGCCGGGATTCTCCGAAGAAAACTCCAGCCCGGTGTTCTCAGGCATGGGCAGCGCATCCATATCGCCCCGGATCAGGATGCACTTGCCGGGCTTTTTGCCTCCGGCCAGCACCACCAGACCGCACTGGCAGATCTCCTGCACCTGATAGCCCATGTCTTCCAGCTGGGCTTTCACATATTTCACGGTCTCAAACAGCTCGTTGCGCACTTCCGGATGACGATGGAAATGCCGCCGGTTTTCCACCAGCTCGGGGACCAGCTGATTGGCCCGTTCCAGATATTTGTTCATTGGTCAATTCCTCCCTTTCTGAAAAGGCCCTGAAGGGCCATATTCACCGTCCTTTATTATATCAAACCTGTCCCCGGAGGCGGTGCCAAAAAAATAGGGTGATTTTCGTGCATTTTGCCCGATGCCCTGCAACAGAGTCCCCTGTGCAAATCGCCGGAAAAACGGCCTTCCACTTCACCGATTTGTCAAAAAGTCCGGAGGGTTATTGAAATCCCCGAAAGCGGCGTTTATACTGTATTCGTTGGTTTGTGTCCCAAAAATTTTATATAAAGGTGGTAATGCCCCATGAATAAGGCGGAAGCGATCCGTGTCATCGATGAAAAGCAGGCCCTTTTGGACGATGTGAACGACAGCATCTGGGAATATGCCGAAACCGCTTTCCAGGAATTCAAGTCCATGGATAAGCTCTGCGAAGCGCTGGAGCAGGAAGGTTTCAAAGTGGAAAAGGGCGTGGGGGATATTCCCACCGCATTCACCGGCACCTATGGCCATGGCAAACCGGTCATCGGCCTTCTGGGCGAGTTTGACGCTCTGTCCGGCCTGAGCCAGGTGGGCGGCTGCCCGGAAAAGAAGGCTCTGGTTCCCGGCGCTGCCGGTCACGGTTGCGGCCACAACTGCCTGGGCACTGCTTCTCTGGCAGCGGCCATCGCTGTGAAAAACTATCTGGAGCACAATCCCCAGGTCTCCGGCACTGTGATTTATTTCGGCTGCCCCGGTGAAGAAGGCGGCTCGGGCAAGGCTTTCATGGCCCGGGAAGGCGTCTTTAAGGATCTGGACGCCGCCATCACCTGGCATCCCGCCAGCACCAACAATGTGACCAGCGGCTCCTCCCTGGCCAACTACCAGGTGAAATACCGCTTCTACGGCACCTCGGCCCACGCCGCGGGCGATCCCCATCTGGGCCGCTCCGCTCTGGACGCTGTGGAGCTGATGAATGTGGGCGTGCAGTTCCTGCGGGAGCATATGATCGATGAAGCCCGTGTCCACTATGCCATTCTGGACGCCGGCGGATATTCCCCCAATGTGGTGCAGCCCTATGCCGAAGTGCTCTATCTGATCCGTTCCCCCAAGAACTCCCAGGTGGAAGAACTGTATCAGCGGGTGAACAAGATCGCCCAGGGCGCTGCTCTGATGACCGAGACCCGCATGGAGATGGAATTCATCAAGGGCTGCTCCAACACCATTCCCAACAATGTGCTGGAAGCCCAGCTGTATGAGAACTTCAAGGAGATCGGCGTGCCCAAGTACACCCCGGAAGAGCATGAGTTTGCCCGCCAGGTCATCGCCCATTACGAAGCCGGTCCCAACGCCATGGACGGCGCTGCCGGCACCACCAAGGCTTGGGGCAAGGAACTGGCCGAGTACCAGGCCGAGCACGGCGTCTCCCTCAACGACTTCCTGCTGTCCCTCCAGTCCTATGACAAGGCCAGCGCCGGTTCCACCGATGTGGGCGATGTGAGCTGGAACTGCCCCACCGCTCAGATCCATGTGGTGACTACCGCCGCCAAGACCCCGGGTCATTCCTGGCAGTTCACCTCCTGCAACCGCACTTCCATCGCTCACAAGGGCGTGAATTGTGCCGGCAAGGTCATGGGCGCCACCGTCATCGACCTGATCGAAAACCCGGAGATCATCAAGAAAGCAAACGAAGAGTTCCTGGAGCGTCTGGAAGGTGAAACCTACAAGTGCCCCATCCCCGCAGGCATCAAGCCCCAGGCTATCAATCCCAAAAAATAAATAGAGTACATCAAAAAACGGCTTCCCTCGGGAAGCCGTTTTTACATGTCGAAAAAGTGACTTTCGCCACTTTTTCGAATTTTTGCAAGGGGCTGCGTGCACGCCTTTGGCGCACACTTGTCCCTTGAGAAGTGCAAAAACCGACGCACAGGTCGCCGGTTTTTGCGAATTGATTAAGGGTAGTACGCAATTTCCTATGACTATACAGGTTTTGGACAATCTAAAATAATCGCTTTTCCAGGGAAATCTATTTTGACATATTTTTATTTTTCTCCCAGCTTGGGCAGACGCAGAGCCAGCAGCCAGGCGCCGCTGAGAAGCAGGAAAGCTCCCAAGGACAAAAGATCCCCCACGGTAAAATGAATATGCCCCTGGGTGAAGGCCGGCAGCAAATTGTCGCTGCACAGCACAGTGACCAGCAGATAGATGCTGCTCAAAGAGGTAAAGAACACCAGCCGGGGACGACTCTTGCCAAAGAAAAAGGCAGCCGCTCCATACAAAGTGAACATCACGCCGATATAAGCAAACAGCTCTGTGGCAAAACTATACACCAAGGGGTTTGCATTGTTGTCCCGATAAAACACCAAAAGGGAAAAAGCACTGTAAAACACAGGGAGCAGCAGACACACTTTGGCCCCTTCTCCCTCCTTGTTTTTTGCCAGCAGCCCGGCCAGAAGACCGCCGCCGCACAGCAGCGCCGCCAGTGCTTTCACCAATGTGAGAGCCCCGGCTTTTTCTCCGGCCAGAGAGAAGAAATAGGCTCCGCCGGACAGAACAAACAGCAGCGCCGCCCCAGCTCCCAGCAGCCGGTAGCCCATGGCCCCAGGCCCTTTGATCTCCATTTTGCCCTCTTTCCCCCAAAGAACACTGGCAACCAAGAACAACAGCGCCATCAGGGCCGCAAAAAAATAGATCCCATAGATCCAACTGTGGGAGGACGCAATGCCGGTCTGAGGGTCCACCGTTTTTTCCACCATCTGATACCGGAAAAAAGCGGTGATGAGCCCTGCCGCCACAGGGGGCAAAAACAAAAGCAACTTCTTTATTTTCATGTTGAAATACTCCTTCTTCTGGGTCTTTCCAATACTGTAAGCAGTATCATCATAGCACAAAGGCAGCAAAAAGAACAGGGATATCTGCCTTCCCTTCGGAATAAATATGGGAAAAGGACCTGGAAAGGAGGAACTTGCCATGAAACGATCTTTGCTCACAGCCTGTGCCGCCTTGGCGCTGGTTTACGCTCTTCCCCTGTGTACTTTGGGACTGGAGGACAGCGAAAAAGAAGAAAGCCCCCCTGCTTCTCCCTCACAGGAGACAGCCGCCCAGCCCACCGCTTCCCCGGAAGAAACGGGAGAAAGCTACGATGAGCGCGTTCACATCACCCTTTTGCAGGACGGGCAGGTGGAAGAGCTGGCCCTGGGAGATTATCTGGAGGGCGTGCTGGCCGCCGAGATGCCCGCCAGCTTTCCGCCGGAAGCACTGAAAGCCCAGGCGGTAGCCGCCCGGACTTACACCCTGTACAAACTCAACGCCTATGAACAAGGTGTAGCCATCCCCGACATCCACCAGGGCGCCCAGCTCTGTGACGACTTCACCCATTGCAAAGCCTATGTGAATCTGGAAGAAAATCAGCAGACCCTGTGGGGGGATCAGGCTCAGGAATACCGGGAGGCCATCCAGGATGCGGTGGAAAGCACCGACGGCATGGTGGTCACCTATGAGGGCCAGGCCATCGCCGCCGTGTTCCATGCCGCTTCCAGCGGTAAGACCGAAGACGCTTTGGATGTATGGGGCCAAAGCCATCCTTATCTGGTGAGCGTGGACAGCCCTGGTGAAGAAGCCTGCCCCAACTACTATGGCACCGTTTCCATCACCCCCCAGGAGTTTGCCCAAAAGTTCTGGGAAAAGCATCCGGAAGCCAATTTCAACGATCCTCCTCAAGGCTGGTTCCGTGCTTCCCAACGCAGCCAGACCGGCGGGATCATCCATGTGCTGGTGGGTGGCGTGCGGGTAAGCGGCTCTGAGATCCGCACCCTTTTGGGGCTCAACTCCACAAACTTTACCCTTCAGGCCAGCGACAGCGCCCTGGTGTTTTCCACCGTGGGCTATGGCCACGGCGTGGGAATGAGCCAATACGGTGCCCGGGAGCTGGCTCTGGAAGGCAAGACCTTTGATGAGATCCTCAAATGGTACTATAAAGGCACGGAAATTTTGCTGCAAAATTAAAATATTTCTCTCCGCCCTGATTGGTATAGTCCCTCCCAGGGAAGGCAATACTACAGGCGGAGGTGCTACAATATGCAGCAAAAACATTCGGGATTCATGGAGAAGGCATCGGACTTCGTCTCCGGCAAAGGATTTTACATAATCCTTGCCCTGTGTGCCGCGGCCATCGGGGTATCGGGTTATGTATTGTTCTTCACCGGAGGAAATCAGGAGGAAGAGGACCAGCTTTTGCAGATCAGCAGCCAAGTGGACACGGTGCCCAAAACACCGGAGATTTCCCAGCCGGAGGAAGAGGAAACCCTCCAGCCGGAAGAAAGCACGGCTGAGGTCCCTGCGCCCCAGACCCAGGAGGAAGAGGCCGCCCCCTCTTCCCTGCCGGAAGAGGATGTACCGGTCGCCCAGACGGAAGCGCCGGTGGCGGAAAAGTTCATCAATCCGGTACAGGGCGGTCAGGTACTGCGGGGCTTTTCTGGCGACACCCTGATTCAGGATGAGACCATGGGCGACTGGCGGGTCCACAGCGGTGTGGATATTGCCTGTGAGGACGGCGGCCAGGTGACTGCCATAGGCGACGGAACCGTCACCGCCGTTTTCCATGACGACCTCACCGGCTATTGCCTCACCATCGACCACGGCAACGGCGTGGTGAGCACTCTGCGCGGGCTGATGAAAAACGCCACGGTGGAAGAGGGCGACACTGTGAAGATGGGTGATCTGGTGGGCGGAGGCGGCAGCACCATGACCACCGAAAGCGCCATGGCTCCCCACATCCATTTGGAAGTGACCCAGGATGGGGCCTTTATCGATCCCATGACTCTGATCGAGGGAGAATAAGACATCATAAAACGGGAGAGGATCATGCAATCCTCTCCCGTTTTCTATTGCTGCAAAAGTCTGGCCTTCCCTGCTGTCAGGAAAGGTACCGGCCAGCGCCGCTTTCTTTTGGTTCTTTTTTCTTCTTCCTCCGGGGCCGCATCCAGATCAGGCCGCAGATCAGGCACACCGCTCCGGCGGCATAGAGATAGACCTGCCGGGAGATGAGGGCGGACACCAGAAACAATACCCCGGCCAAAAACAAAATCAAACCGGAAATATGGATGGAAACATTCATCGCTCACCCCTCCTCTGTTTCAGCTCTTCAGACGGAAAATGTTACTGCCCGCAAAGCTTCACCAGCAGCAAAGTCAGACCCATGCACACCGGCTGGTGGAGCAGATAGACGATCAAAGTATGGCTCCCCACCTTTTCCAGAAAAGGCAGGCGCACACGGTAAAACCAAGAGGGCATCTTTCCCCTTTTCACAAATCCTCCCAGCCACACGCCGAAAAGGTACATAAAAAACCAGGGCAGCAAGGGGTAATAATCCGCCGAGGAAAACTCCGGCCGGCGGAAACCCAGCCACCAAAGGCCATGAACCCCATAATAGGGCTGTGTTAGCGCCCGGGTCAGGAAGAACAGCACAAGGCACAGCACCGGATTGGGTGGAAACCGGCGCAGCACCGGAGCCAGCAAAGCATAAAGCAGCGCCGCCATCCCCAGGAAATGGAGAATGCCAAACCGGATGGCCTCCTGAGGATCAAACCAAAATGTGACGGCGCTCACCGCCAAAGCACAGGCCAAAATCCGCAGACCCCGGCGTACATTGCTGTGGGAAAAGGTGCTGGACGCCCCGGATATAGCCACAAACACCGAAGCAAACAAAAGCTGCAAGGCATCCAGCAAGGGATTGTACAGCACCCAAGCGGGGATCAGGCCGTAGAGCACCAGATCATAGCCCCAGTGGTAAAACACCATCAGAACGATGGAAAGCCCCCGCAGCACATCCAGGGCGTAATACCGGGCTCCCTTCTCCCCTTTTGGATTACACATTGAACCGGAAGAGGACCACATCCCCATCCTGCATCACATAATCCTTGCCTTCCGAACGCACCAGGCCCTTTTCCTTGGCGGCGGCAAAGGAGCCGCATTCCATCAATTTTTCATAGGCCACCACTTCGGCCCGGATAAAGCCGCGCTCAAAATCGGTGTGGATCTTGCCGGCGGCCTGGGGAGCCTTGGTGCCTTTGGTGATGGTCCAGGCCCGCACCTCCGGCTCACCTGCTGTCAGGTAGGAGATCAGACCCAGCTGATCGTAGCACTCCCGGATCAGGCGATCCAGGCCCGATTCCTCAAAGCCCAGCTCGGTGAGGAACATAGCTTTGTCCTCGGCGGACATTTCGGAGATCTCGCTTTCCAGCCGGGCGCACACCGGCAGCACTTTGCTGTTTTCGGTGGCAGCATACTCCTCCACCGCCTGGAACAAAGGATTGCTCCGATAGTCCCCGGCGATGTCGCTTTCGTCCATGTTGGCGGCATAAATCACCGGCTTATAGGACAGAAGATCGCTGCCCTCGATGATCTCCCGCTCCTCTTCGTCGCATTCAAAGGTACGGGCGGTGTTGCCCTCTTCCAGGTGCTGACGCAGCCGGGTAAGCACTTCCACCTCGTGGGCGAACTTCTTGTCCCCCTTCAGGGCCTTCTGGGCCTTGTCGATCCGCCGGTCCAGCACTTCGATGTCGGAGAGCACCAGCTCCAGATTGATGGTACCGATGTCCCGCACCGGGTCCACGCTGCCATCCACATGGATGATGTTGCTGTCTTCAAAGCAACGCACCACATGGACGATCACATCCACCTGACGGATATGGGAGAGGAATTTGTTTCCCAAACCCTCGCCTTTGGAAGCGCCTTTGACCAAACCGGCAATATCCACAAATTCCAGGATGGCCGGAGTGATTTTTTTGGGATGGTAAATTTCTGCCAGAGCATCCAGCCGTTTGTCGGGCACATTGACGATGCCCACATTGGGATCGATGGTGCAGAAGGGATAGTTGGCCGACTGGGCCTTCAGGTTGGTCAGTGCGTTAAAAAGGGTACTCTTGCCCACATTGGGCAGGCCCACGATACCTAATTTCATAAATAAAACCGCCATTTCTCCCCATAGATCATGTCCGTTTCCTCCTGGGGGCGGAGGGGACTTCGTAAGGAATATTATACCGATTTGCCCCCTTTTCGTAAAGGGGGACGGGGGATTTTCTCGTCCTTTCACCCTGTTTCTGCCGGTTGCCCCCTGGGCTTTACCGTGCTATAATGCTTTCATCATAAAATTTTTACGGTTCGCGCCCCGCTGCTTTTGCCCCGGGACGCCCCAAAGAAAGGGGATCGATTATGGCAAAACGCAGCTATGAAGTGGATATGTGCCGGGGCCCGCTCCTGGGCAAAATCCTGATCTTCGCCTTCCCACTGATGCTCTCAGGCATCCTGCAGCTTCTCTTCAATGCGGCAGACATCGTGGTGGTGGGTCGCTTTGCCGGCAGCCAGGCCCTGGCCGCTGTGGGCTCCACCGGCGCTTTGATCAACCTGATCATCAATGTGTTCATCGGTCTTTCGGTGGGCGCCAATGTATTGGTGGCCCGCTATTATGGCGCCGGTGAAAAAGAACAGGTGAGCCAGGCGGTACACACCTCGGTGCTCCTCAGTCTGCTGTGCGGCGTGGTTCTGATCGCCGTGGGCGTACTGTTGGCCCGGCCTCTGCTGGAGCTGATGGGCACCCCCGAAGATGTAATCAATATGTCCGCCACCTATATGCGCATCTATTTCTGCGGTATGCCGGTAGTTATGCTCTACAACTTTGGCGCCGCCATCCTCCGTTCGGTGGGCGACACCAAGCGTCCCCTTTATTTCCTCATTGTGGCCGGACTGATCAATGTGGTGCTCAACCTGTTTTTCGTCATCGTCTGCGGCATGGATGTGGACGGCGTTGCTTTGGCCACCGTCATCTCTCAGGTGGTTTCCGCCGGCCTGATCCTTCTGTGTCTGATGCGGATGGAAGGTCCCTGTCATCTGGATCTGCACAAGCTGCACATCTACAAGGACAAAATGTGGCAGATCGTCCGGGTGGGCTTGCCGGCCGGACTGCAAGGATGTATCTTTTCCATCTCCAATGTGCTCATCCAGTCTTCGGTCAACTCCTTCGGCTCGGTGGCCATGGCGGGCAACACCGCTGCCAGCAACATCGAAGGCTTTGTCTATAACGGCATGAACGCCATTTATCAGACCGCCCTCAGCTTTACCAGCCAGAACTACGGCGCCCGTCAGTATCACCGGATCAGCCGGGTGATGCGTCTGTGCCTGGCCCTGGTCACCGCTGTGGGCCTGGGCCTGGGCCTCACCGCCGTGCTGTTCCACAACCAGCTTCTGGGCATCTATTCTAGCGATCCTCAGGTTATCGCCTATGGCACCATGCGGATGCGCTTTGTGGCCACCCTCTATTTCCTCTGCGGCATCATGGATGTGATGGCCGGCGTCATGCGGGGCATGGGTTATTCCATTCTGCCCATGATCGTCTCCCTCACCGGCGCCTGCGGCCTGCGTATTTTGTGGATCTTCACTCTTTTTGCTGCAAACCGCACCTTGTCCATGCTCTATGTCTCCTACCCGGTGTCCTGGTTCATCACCGCTCTGGCCCATCTGGGCTGCTATTTCTGGGTGCGCCGGAAAATGCCCCGGGAGGATGCACCTCTTCCCGAACCGGAACCGGTGGCTTCCATTCACTGATTTCTCAGATCATACCACAACAAAAAAATCCCCCGAATGGGGGATTTTTTTGTTTAGAGACTGCGACTCTGATAGGTTTTTCCGTCCAGGTCTTTCCAGCTCAATTCTCCCTCTTCCAGGATCATACAGCTGTGAGGACTCTGTTCCTTGGGAATGGACACCGAGCCAGGATTCAAAAACAATATCCCGTTTTCTTCTTTAGCCATGGGCACATGGGTATGCCCCATCAGCAGTACATCTCCCGGCTGCAGCGGCGGCAGGTTCTGGGGATTGTACATATGACCGTGGGTGGCATAGATCAACCGGTTTCCCTGGTTTAAGACAGCGTAGTCGGCCAAAATGGGAAAAGGCAGCACCATCTGATCCACTTCAGTATCACAATTTCCCCGCACGCAGAAAATCCGGTCTTTATAAGGGGTCAAAAGGGCGATGACCTCCTTGGGGGCATATTCCGGGGGCAGATCGTTGCGGGGGCCATGGTAAAGGATATCCCCCAGCAAAAGCAGTCTGTCCGCTCCCTCCTGTTCAAAACGCTCCAGCAGACGGCGCACAAATCCGGCCGCCCCGTGGAGATCGGATGCAATCATCCATTTCATCTCAAACCCTCCTTTTTGTGGTTCTGTCTTCCCGATTATACCTGCTCTCCCTCTCCCCCGCAAGTCCATCGCCGAGAAAAGGGTCTCTGCGGCCTCAATTTCCCAAAGATTAGTTTACATTTTGTTAATGCAATCAAATGGGATACACATTATAATAAAATCAAGCGAAAACGCCACCCTTCCATTTTTTCGGGAGGTTCTTTTTATCCCTTCGCCCAATTCATCCCCGCTGGAACATCCGGCGGCGGGAAAGGAGCCTTTTTTATGGCAAAAACACTGCTGATCATCGAAGACGATGGAAATATCAGAGAACTTCTCCGCCTGTATCTGGAGCAGGAGGGCTACACTGTGGAAAGTGCCTCCGACGGCGCCGAGGGCCTGCGGGCTTTCAAGCGCATCCATCCGGATCTGGTGCTTTTGGATGTGATGATGCCTCAGATGGACGGTTGGCAGGTGATCAAGGAGATCCGGGCCGTTTCCAAGACCCCGGTGATCATGCTCACCGCCAAAGGAGAAACCTTTGACAAGGTCTCCGGCCTGGAGCTGGGAGCCGACGACTATATCACAAAACCCTTTGAAATGCGGGAGGTCATCGCCCGTATTCATGCGGTGATGCGCCGCTTCGATGACGATGACGCCCCAGCCAAGCTGGAATACGACAACCTGATCATCGACAAGGAAAGCTACAACATCGTGGTCAAAGGCCAGAAGATGGAAATCCCCCCCAAGGAGATCGAGCTGCTTTATTTCCTGGCCTCCTCCCCCAACCGGGTGTTCACCCGTTCCCAACTGCTGGACGATGTGTGGGGCTTTGATTATTTCGGCGACACCCGCACAGTGGATGTGCACATCAAGCGCCTGCGGGAAAAACTGTCGGGCGTCAGCGACAAATGGGAGCTGAAAACCGTATGGGGTGTGGGCTATAAATTCGAGACAAAAAATTAACCATCCCCAGGGTGAAATCCAGGATGGAAGGGCGGTGAGCATGTGAAGGGCCTGAAAAGTATTTTCCTGAAAAACTTTATCATTTACTCCCTGGTGGTCATGCTCAGCTTTACCGCATTGGGCGGGGCCTTCATCTACCAGATCAGCCGCTATGCCGCCGAAGAGCGGGATTCGGCCCTGAACTCCGCCGCCCGCCGGGCCTCTTCCATCACCACCACCTATATGCAGACCGCTCCCAACATGATCGGCTCCAGCTTCAGTCTGCAAACCTACAACGATATGTACCGGGCCAGCATCGTAAACCTGGCGGAAAACCTGGGCGGCATCCTCTTTGTCTGCGACAGCCAGGGCAAGCTTTTGTTCTTCGCCACCGGCGAGGGATGTTATACCCATGAAGATGTGACTCAGGTCTCCCAGGATGCTGTGAAAGCCATTCAGGAAGATGGCCGGTTCTCCGAAATGGGCAGCTTCTCCGGTTTGCTCACCTCCCCCCATTACACTCTGGGCATCCCCGCTTCCGGAGAGGATGGGCAAATATTGGGCATGGTCTTTGCCTCTCTTTCGGCCGACTCTTCCCTCAATCTGTTTATCAACATTTCCAGCACCTTTATCCTGATGATCTTCATCGTCTTTCTGGTGGTACTGGTGGTCACCTATGTGATGGTAGACAGCACCGTACGCCCTTTGAAGAACATCGCGGCCGCCGCCCGGAATTTCGCCCACGGCGACTTCAGCTGCCGGGTGGCCGTGCCCAAGCGACGGGATGAGCTGTACGCACTGACCATCAGTTTCAACCACATGGCCGATGCCATTGAGAACATGGAGACTCAGCGGCGGGATCTCATCGCCAATGTGTCCCACGATCTGCGCACGCCCATGACCACCATCGGCGGTTTTATCGATGGTATCCTGGACGGCACCATCAAGCCGGAAAAGCAGGAATATTACCTGAAGATCATTTCGGAGGAAATCCGTCGTCTTTCCCGTCTGGCCAACAGCATGGTGGAAGTCTCCCGGCTGGAATCGGGGGAGCGGGCCTTGAACAAAACCACCTTTGACATCAGCGAAATGGTGCGCCGCATCGTGCTGGGCTTTGAAAAGCAGCTCACCGACAAGGAGATCGATCTGACGCTGGACATCCCGGACAAGCTGGAGATCTCCGCCGATCACGACGCCATCTTCCAGGTGGTCTATAACCTGACGGACAACGCGGTGAAATTCACCGATCAGGCGGGCAAGATCATCATCTATCTGTCGGCCAAGGGCGGCAAGATGCAGATGAACATCGTCAACACCGGCCCAGGCATCGGCCCGGAGGCCATCGACCATATTTTCGAACGCTTTTACAAAGGCGACCGGTCCCGTGGAAGCAAAGTCACCAGCTCCGGTCTGGGCCTTTACATTGTCAAAACCCTGGTGGGCCGTCATGGCGGCGATATCTACGCCAAAAGCGGCGACGGCCAGACCGAATTCTGTTTTACCATCCCCACATCCCTATGAGGTGAAGAATGCCTATGTTCCATCGCCACGATCCCCAAGATTCCCAAGATCGCTTCCAGGAAAACACCCCTCACTATTACCAGAATGCCGCTTCCTATCGCAGTTATGAGGAAGTGCTGGCCCAGAAGCGCCGTCGTGCCCGGCTGCGCCGTGGCTGTGCTGTCTGCGCCATTTTGGTGGCGGTGGGCGGCGCTGGGGGATATCTCCTGCTGCGCAGCGATCCCGATGAGGTCCCTTCCAAATCGGCTGAGACCAACCTCTCCTCAGGGGATGGCCTCACGGCTATTCTGGGCGGCAACGACTCCCAGGAAACGGATTCTGCCCAATCTTCCGATGATTCTGCCTTCTCCATGGAGATTCGGAAAAAGCCCGAAAACAGCGATGGCGGCTTTGTAGTGAAAGATGTAAGCGATGTGGTGCAAAAGGTGCGCCCCTCGGTGGTGGGGGTCATCACTGAAAGTTTTCAGACCTATTCCACCAGCAGCACCGGCTCGGGGATCATTTTGTCGGAGGACGGCTATATCGTCACCAACAACCATGTGGTGGAAGGCGGTGACAGCATTGCCGTCACGCTGGATGATGGAGAAACTTATGCGGCAAAACTTGTAGGCACCGATGCAAAAAGCGACATTGCCGTACTGAAAATCGATGCTCAGAACCTGCCTGCTGCCCAATTTGGCGATTCCAGCCAGGTGGAAGTGGGAGAAGCCGCCATTGCCATCGGCAATCCCCTGGGACTCAACGGCACGGTGACCGCCGGCATTATCTCCGCGGTGGATCGGGAGATCCAGGTGGGCAGCAGCAATATGGTCCTGCTGCAAACCGATGCCTCCATCAACCCGGGCAACAGCGGCGGCGCCCTTCTCAACGAATACGGCCAGGTCATCGGCGTCAACAGCGCCAAAATCAGCAGCGAAGATTCCGAGGGCCTGGGCTTTGCCATTCCCAGCAACACCGTAGGGCCCATTGTGGAGGAACTGATCGACAAGGGCTATGTGTCCGGCCGTCCCCTCACCGGCATCAGCGGCCGCAATGTAAGCGCCCTGGCCGCCGCCTTCTATAACATCCCCCAGGGCATTCTGGTGGATCAGGTGGCGCCGGAAAGCGATGCCGCCGCCAAGGGTCTGACCGCCGGAGATGTGATCATCGGTGTGGACGATATCCGGGTGGAAAACATCTCCGATGCCTGTACCTTGCGGGATGAACACAAGGCAGGCGATACCATGAAGCTGACCTTCTACCGCCAGGGTTCCACCCATGAGATCAATATCCAACTGATGGAAGAGACCAATCAGCAACTAAATTACGATTTTTAATCAGAGTAAGCAGCACAAAAAGGACGGCAAAGCCGTCCTTTTTTATATCCGTGTGATGGGCAAGCCGGTTTTTTCTGTGAGAAACTGCCGCAGCTGCTCCATGGTTCCCCCTTCCAGGGAATCTTTCTCCCAGGCCTGGGCATAGCGTTTATCCAGAATAAAAACCAGATTCTCCTCCGTCTCACCGATGGCGGCCAGCGCCTGATAATTCCACTGGGTCATGGCATTTTCGGTGGAGCTGGTGTATCCCTCTTCTCCAAATGTCACCTTGCTGTATCCATTCCCCTTGAGCATATGCTTCCGGGCAAAAAAGCCGTTGATGGCATCCTGACGCAAGACGACAAAAATCATCAGCAGCGCGGCGATACCGTTGAGCACGCGCTTCCAATCCCATATAAATCCATCTTCTCCGGGCAGCAGGAAAAACAGCAGATTGAGCAAAAGCACCACCCAGGCCCAGATCATGCTGCGGCGGTTGCTTTTCTTTCGGCTGGTTTTTCGCAATACCCGGGACATATCCGCTAGAGTCTTTTTTCCATACCGGCTCTCCATGGTAAATTCCATCTTCTTTCCTCCTAAACAGTGGATGTACTGTTTAGACGATATTCCCACCAGGTTGGTTGACGAAAAAAGAATTTTTTTTGCAAAATTTCCAAATAAAAAAGCCCTGGAAAATTCCAGGGCCTTTTTGTCTTGTTTTATTGCTCCTGAACGGTCTTCTGGCGGATGGGCAGAAGCACAGTGATCTCGGTTCCCACATCCTCCTGGCTCTGCAAGCTGACGGAGCCTTTGTGATACTCGGCGATATGGCGCACAATGGACAGCCCCAGGCCGGTGCCGCCGGTCTGTTTGGAACGGCTCTTATCCACCCGGTAAAACCGTTCGAACACCCGGCTCTGGTGCTCCGGCGGGATACCGATACCGGTATCGCTGACCATAATGGCCGCCATTTCTCCCCGCTTTTCCACATTGATATGGGCTGTGCCGCCGGGGCGGTTGTATTTTACCGCATTGGACAGCAAATTTGTCATCAGTTCCTCCATCATATGCCGGTTGGCATCCACAGTCAGCGGCTCCCCACCGCAGCTGATAGACACGCCATTTTCCTGGGCCTCAATGGACAAGGTCTCCACCGTCTCCTTGGCCACATCCATCAAAGGAACATTTTCCCATTCTCCCGGATTGGAACCATCCTCAATCTCCGACAAGCGCATGATGTCGTCGATGAGATACTGGAGGCGGCTGGCTTCCAAACGAATCCTTCCGGCAAAACTGGCCACATCCTGCTGCTGGGCCATGCCGCTTTCGATCATCTCGGCAAAGCCACTGATGGAGGTCAGCGGGGTTTTCAGCTCATGGGACACATTGGCGGAAAAGTCCTTCCGCTGCTGCTCGGCCCGGATATGGGCGCTGGCATCCACAATAAGGATCATGGCCCCCGGCACGCCTTCTGCCGGGCTTACATAAACCCGCAGATAAAGCCCGCCCACTTCCAGCACGGTCTCGCTGGCCTTCTGGTCATGGACGGCCTGATTGACCGCCGCCATAAAATTGGGGTCCCGACACAGGCCCATGACGCTGTGGCCGATATAATTGGTGGTGATATGGGCCTGGAGCAAATGGATGGCCCCTTCGTTGCAGGAAAGAACATTTTTATCCCCATCGATGAGGATCAAGCCTTCCCGCATCCCGGAGATGATCATGGCCACCGTGCCTTGCTCCTGCTGAATTCGATGGAAATCGGCAGCGATCTGGGCTTTCTGCGCCCGGATCTTGTTGAGGAACGGCTCCATCTCCTCATAAATGGGCCGGGTGGGGATATTTTCTTCCCCTTCCAGGGAGATCTGCTGGGCCGCATCCATGATGGGGGCCAGCAGCCGCCGGGTGATCAGCCGGGACAGAGGGATGGACACCAGCACCATCAGCAGCACGATGCCCAGGGTCATGGGCAGATTGTTGACAAACACTGCCGAGACGCTTTGCAACGCCACCGCAGCCCGGAGGACGCTGCCGTCCTCACACCGCACAGCGGCATAATAGGTCTTTTGTCCCAGGGTCTCAGATTGTCGGGTGGCTTCTCCAAAGCCGCTCTCCCGCGCCTTTACTACCTCAGCACGGCCCTCATGGTTTTCCATACCAGACGCATCCGCACTGGAATCAAATAGCACGGCGCCGTTTTGATCGATCAAGGTAAACCGGGTATCCCCCGCCGCCTTTTTGGTGGCTTCCAGATATCCCAGGGGATCATCGGTGAATTCCAAACTGTCCCGCACCACCTGAGCCTGGGTGCGCAGCTGCTTCTGCACCTGCTCTTCATACACATTGTAAAATCCCACCGCCGACAGCACGGCCGTCAGAAGCACCGCCACAGCGCTGATCAGGATGAGACATTGGACGATATTCTTTTTCATATTACCCCTCCCAGGGCCGGTCATTCCCGCTGGGACACTTTGTATCCCACGCCCCGTACCGTTTTGATGATGGAGCCGCCGGCTCCCAGTTTCTGCCGCAGGGTTTTGATGTGCATATCCACTGTGCGGCTCTCCCCTTCAAAATCAAAGCCCCACACATTTTCCATCAGCCGGGTACGGGACAGCACGATGTCGCAGTTGCGCATCATATAACAAAGCAATTCAAATTCCTTGTATGTCAGCTCCACCGGATGACCGCAGGAAGTGACCGTCCGCCGCAGGGGGTCCATGGTCACTTCGCCGCAGGACAATGTCTCGGCGCCGGTGGGCTGGCTGCGGCGCAGCACGGCCCGCACCCGGGACAAAAGTTCTAGTACGCTAAAAGGCTTTGTGATGTAATCGTCCGCCCCGGCGTCCAGACCGGCCACTTTGTCCAGCTCGGTGGTTTTGGCTGTCAGCATGATCACCGGTATATTGCGCTGGGCGGCGTCGTTTTTCATCTTGTGGAGCAGCTGCATCCCATCCTCCCCGGGCAGCATAATGTCCAGCAACACCAGCCGGGGGGTATTTTCCTCCATCCGACGCCAAAAATCACCGCTTTCGGCAAAGCCTTCCGCCTGATAACCGCCGCTTTTCAGGGCGTAGCAAATCAGCTCCCGAATGCTGTCATCATCTTCCACGCAATAGATCAACGGAGATCCACTCATTTTTCTTTCCTCCCAGGGGCTTACAAAACCCTCTCATTCTTATGCTGGCCGGTGATGGAGAAAACCACCCATTCCGCCACATTGGTGGCATGGTCGCCGATGCGCTCCAGGTATTTGCCCACCATCAGCAGATCCATGGCCTGCTCCCCATTGGCCGAGTCCTCCCGGATCAAGGCGATCAGATCGTTTTTCACCTGATCGAACAGGGCGTCCACGGTGTCGTCGCAGGCGATGACCCGCTGGGCCAGATCGATATCCCGGGCCACAAAGGCATCGATGCTCTCCTTCACCATTTTGATGGCAGCATCGGCCATGAGGGGGATATCCACCAGCTTTTTGATGTATTTCTGCCCGGCCATATAGGTGGCCAGCTCGGCAATGTCACAGGCCTGATCGGCGATGCGCTCCAGATCGGTGATGATCTTCAAAGCGGTGGAAATGATCCGCAGGTCGCCCGCCACCGGCTGCTGCTGCAAAAGCAGCTTGAGGCACCGGCGCTCCACCTCTTTTTCCCGCTCATCCACTTCCCGCTCAAACTCATGGGTGCGGGCGGCTTTTTCCACATCCTGCTCCAGCAGTGCGTCCTTGGCGCTTTCGATGGCCTGCTGGGACAGAGTTCCCATCTCGATGAGCAGGTCGTGGAGAGACGCCAGTTCTTTGTCAAATCGATTTCTCATGTGTCCCTTTCCTCTCTTAGCCGAAACGGCCGGTGATGTAATCTTCGGTGCGCTTGTCTTTGGGCATGGAGAACAGCTCCTGGGTGGGGCTGCACTCCACCACTTCGCCCAGCAGGAAGAAGGCCGTCTGGTCAGAGATACGGGCCGCCTGCTGCATATTATGGGTGACCATGACGATGGTGTAATCCTTTTTCAGTTCCAGCGCCAGGTCCTCGATCTTCATGGTGGAGATGGGGTCCAGGGCCGAAGTGGGTTCGTCCATCAGCAGCACTTCCGGCTCCACCGCCAGAGCCCGGGCGATACACAGCCGCTGCTGCTGGCCGCCGGAAAGGCCCAGTGCGCTTTTTTTCAGCCGGTCTTTCAGTTCGTCCCAGATGGCGGCGTTGCGCAGGCTCTTTTCCACGATCTCATCCAGCTGGGACTTTTTCTTGATGCCGTGGGTGCGAGGGCCAAAGGCGATGTTGTCATAGACGCTCATGGGAAAGGGATTGGGCTTTTGGAACACCATGCCCACATTCTTCCGCAGCAGGTTGGTATCATAATTATAGTAGATATCCTGCCCATCCAACAAGACCTTTCCGGTGATTTTGCAGCCTTCCACCAGGTCGTTCATCCGGTTCAGGCTTTTGAGCAGGGTGGATTTGCCGCAGCCCGAAGGGCCGATGAATGCGGTGATCTGTTTTTCCTCCAGATCCAGATTGATATTTTTCAAGGCGTGAAAATCGCCATAATACAGGTCAAGACCAGAAATCTCAAACTTTTTCATGTTATTTCCCCTTTGTGATCCGTTTGGCAATGGCATTGGATGTGGCGTTGAGCATGAGCACCACCAAAAGCAGCACCACACCGGTGGCGAAGGCTTCGCTCGTGTGCAGGCCTTCGCTGGACAGAGCGTACATATGCACCGCCAGCGTCCGGGCCGACTCCATGGGATTGGCGGTGATCTTGGCCACCGTACCTGCGGTGTAGATCAGCGCCGCCGTCTCGCCCACGATGCGGCCCACGGCCAATATGACACCGGCCACGATGCCCGGCATGGCCGGAGGCAGCACCACCCGCACCACAGTGCGCAATTTACCGGCTCCCAGGCCGAAGCTGGCTTCCCGATAGGAATCGGGCACCGACTTGAGGGCCTCCTCGGTGGAGCGGATGATCAGGGGCAGCACCATGATGGCCAGAGTGCAGGAACCGGCCAGAATGGAGTTTTTCCATTGAAGAGCGGTGACGAAAAAGAGCATACCGAACAGGCCATAGACGATGGAAGGAATGCCCGACAGGGTCTCGGCCGCCAGTCGAATGACCTCCACCACCTTATTGCCCCGCTTGGCGTACTCGGTGAGGTAAATGGCGCAGCCGATGCCCAGAGGAGTGGTGATGATCAAAGTGAGCACCGTCATATAGATGGTCATGACGATGGAAGGGAACATGGACACATTTTCGCTGTTGTATTCCAGTTCAAACAGGGAGAGCTTCAGATTGGGCACGCCCCGGATGAGAATATAAGCGATGAGGGCCAGCAGAACCCCGGCTGTGAGCAAGGCGGCTCCCCATACCAAAACCCGCATCACCAGGGAAAAGGGATCAGCCCGCAGGGATTTTTTCTGTGTATTTCCGTTCATTGTTTCAGCTCCTTGCGCTTGAGCACTGCGAAGAGTGCATTGATCAGCAGAATAAAGGCGAAGAGCACAGCACCGGTAGCGATGAGAGTCTGGCGGTGCAGGCCGGTGGCATAGCCCATTTCCAGAACAATGTTGGTGGTCATGGTGCGCACGCCATCAAAGATGCTGTCGGGCAGACGGGGCTGGTTGCCGCAAACCCAGATCAGCGCCATGGTCTCGCCGATGACACGGCCGATGCCCAGCACCACGCCGGCCAGAATACCGGATTTGGCCGCAGGGACGATGGTTTTGAACACCGCCCGTTCGTGGCTGGCCCCCAGGGCCAGAGCGCCTTCATAATAGCTTTCAGGCACCGCCCGCAGGGCCGCTTCACTGATGCTGATGATGGTGGGCAGCACCATGATGCCCAACAGGATCCAGGCCGTGAACATGCTGTTGCCGTTGCCGGGGAAAAACTGACGCACCAGAGGCACCAGCACCATCAGGCCAAAGAAGCCATAGACGATGGAAGGGATACCGGCCAGCAGTTCAAAGGCCGGTTTCAGCCAGCGGTGGAGCCATTTGGGACAAAACCGGGCCATAAACACAGCGGTGAGGATGCCGATGGGCACACCGATGATCAAGGCGCCTCCGGTGACATAAATACTGCCCATAATCATGGGGAAAATGCCGAAGGAGGGGGTATCTGCGGTAGGTTTCCACTTGGTGCCTCCCAAAAATTCTGCAAGGCCGATTTCCCGGATAGCAGCCCAGCCGCCCTGGAAAATAAAGAC
The DNA here is from genome assembly GCA_938000015.1 of uncultured Clostridia bacterium. Taxonomy (GTDB): domain Bacteria; phylum Bacillota; class Clostridia; order Oscillospirales; family Butyricicoccaceae; genus Pseudobutyricicoccus. The sequence continues at coordinate 3,353 of CALLCY010000172.1, read as the reverse complement.
GCAGATCAGGGTCACCGCCAGGATACTGGCGCAAGCTGCAATGAAAAACACCACTTCCATCAGCTTTTCCTTGAAGTTTTTCCGGAAGGCCGATGAACGGAAAAGAGCGGGCAGATCTTTCATACCCCGTTTCATCTTTTCCATCTCTTTTCCTCCTTTGCTTTTGCTCATCACTTTGTTCATGTCATTCCTCCCACTTTCCGTGGATGGGCGCCGGGCGCCCTTTTTTCCTTTTTACCGGCTCTATCTTAAAAGCCCTTTGTAAAATCCCAAATCCTCCCTTGTAAAAAGGCCGTAAAATAGGAGTCTTCTCTTTTTCTTTTCGCCAAAAGCCCTGACGCAGCAGTCTTTTTTGTAAAATCCATGTGGTTTCTCTTTTACAATTCCCAAAAGATGCAGTGGATACTCCCTCTTTCCCTTGACAAAGCAAAAAAGAGCCGACCCCGCGGTCAGCTCTCTTTTCATTCCCAGATTTTCCCGAAATACTCCATTTCCCGCCAAAGGTTTCGCTTTTTCAGCTGGCGGTGAAATTCCCCAAACCCCTGATGGGACCAATAAATGGGGAATTCATAAGGGTGCTTCCCCTTTCCCCGGGAAAAGGAAAACACCAGCCCGAGCCAGGGCACAATGCGGATACGCAAAGCATATTCCCGCAGCTCATCCCACCGGATGGCCTTTTCCTCCCTTTTGGATGGGTGAAACACCAGTTTTTCTTCATCGTACTGAACATAGGGCACGCCCCGTTTCAGCACCCGATGGGCACAATAGGCAAAGGCCGCAAAAAACAAAATAGCTCCTACGATGCCCCATATCATTTCTGTCCGGTTTTCCGGCTGACCAAAGGCCAGCCACAGACTGAATCCCCCGGCGGGAAGGGTGATGGCTCCCATCAAGAAAAGCCCGATCCCCTGGGCCACCGCCGACGACCCGCATTTCTTCATTCCTGCTCCTCCTGGTTATAAAACAAATCTTCCACCGGCAAAGCAATGGTAAAGGCCGTATACCGGCTGTCGCTTTGGGCGGAAATGGTGCCGCCATGGGCGGTGACGATCTCTTTGGCAATGGCCAGGCCCAGCCCCGCTCCGCCCCGGTTTGTGGATCGGGCTCCATCCAGGCGGTAGAATTTCTCAAAAATCGTCTCCAGCTGATGAGACGGAATGGGATGTCCCTGATTGCGGATGGTGATGCGCACCTGTCCCTCTTCCCGCTCTCCCAAGATCTCTATGGGCGTATGGGGGAAGCTATATGCCGCAGCATTTTTCAGTACATTGTTGAAAACCCGTGCCAGCTTATCCGGGTCTGCCATCAGCATCAGCCCCTCTTCCACCTGGAGCTGCACTTCTTTCCCCTCCGGCTCCAGAATGGGATAAAATTCATCGGCCAGCTGGGCCAACATCACATCCAGCCGCACCGGCTCTTTTTCCAGCACAATCTGTTGGAGACTGAACCGGGTGATCTCAAAGAATTGATTGATGAGCTCTTCCAATCGAAAGGCCTTGTCCAAAGTGATATGAGTATATTTGGCCCGTTGGGCGGCAGGCATATCGGGGGCCTCTTCCAGCAGGCTCAGATAGCCGATCACCGATGTAAGCGGAGTCTTGATGTCGTGGGCCAGATAGACCACCAGGTCATTTTTCCGCTGTTCGCTCTCCTGGGCCTGCCAACGGCGGCGCTCCAGAGTCCCTTTGACCTGCTCCAGCTTTTCCTGGATGAAGTCCAGCTCCCGGGGCAGGTCGGGTCCCGTCCGGCCTTCTTCCTGAATCAGTTCGTCCAGCTTGCGGTCCACCATCTGGAAATACCGGCTGAACCAGCGGGTGAACTGCCAAAACAAAACGAGAAAAATAATCCCACCCATGAGCAAAAGCCATTCGGTTTTGTTCCGCCGGAAGATCACCGCATAAACCTCAATGGCTTCGTCCCGGCTCATCCCCGAAAATCCCTGGACCGCCGACACGACAAACTCTGAAAAGGGATATTGAAGCAGATCGTCCACCAGCACCGTGCAAATCACAACGCCAATGACAAAAGTCAGTATCAAAATTCCTACAAGTTGAAAAAGCATCTTCCGCCGCAGGCGGCGCAGGTCATAGCGCTGCTTATCCCGGTGTCTTCTGCTTTGCTCAGCCATCAATCTTATACCCCACGCCCCACACCGTTTTGATGTATTTGGGCTTGTCGGTGGCATCTCCCATTTTTTCCCGCAGATGCCGGATGTGTACCATCACGGTGTTGTTACTGTTGGTGAAATACTTTTCTCCCCAGACCTTCCGGAACAGCTCTTCACAGCTGAGCACCTTGCCCCGGTTTTCGCACAAAAGCCAAAGGATCTTGAACTCCGTGGGAGTCAGGTTCAATACCCGCTCATTGAGCTGGCAGGTGTGGGTGCTCCGGTCGATGAGAATACCGGCAAAATCCAGCACATCCGCTTCCTTTCTCTCCCCACCGCTATACAGCCTGGCCCGGCGCAAAAGGGCCTTCACCCGGGCCACCATCTCCAAAGGACTGAAGGGCTTTGTGATATAATCGTCGGCCCCCAGGCTCAGGCCGTTGATCTTGTCCATCTCCTCCCCCCGGGCGGTGAGCATGATCACCGGCCAGGTGTGCTTCTGGCGGATGATGCGGCAAAGGGAAAAGCCATCCATCTCCGGCAGCATCACATCCAAAAGCGCCAAGTCCAGGTCCTTTTCTTCGATAACCTTCAAAGCCTCTTTGCCGGTATAGCATTTATACACAGTAAAGCCCTCGTTTTCCAGGTAGACCTGTACCAGATCGGCGATTTCCTTTTCATCATCCACCACTAAGATATTGGCCTGCACAAAAACCCCTCCTTTTCTCTCTGTTCTATGATACTCCCTCCCGTCTTTTTTGGGGAGGGGGAATTTGCTTAAACTTTTCTTATGATGCCCCCCTTTGCCATTTTTCCCCCTTTGGGGTATACTGAAACAAAACGCCAAAGGAGAAACCATATGAAGACCATCGCTGTGATCGACGGCAAAGGGGGCGGCGTGGGCAGCGCCCTCATCGGCCGACTGAAAAAAGAAGTACCCCAGGCCCATGTGCTGGCCCTGGGTACCAATGCCCTGGCCACATCGGCCATGCTCCGGGCCGGGGCCGACGACGGGGCCACCGGGGAAAATGCCATCGTCCAGTGCTGCGGCCGGGCCCATGTGGTGGCAGGCCCCATCGGCATTTTGATGGCCGGGGCCATGCTGGGGGAGGTCTCCGCTCCCATGGCCGCCGCCGTGGGACAAAGCCCCGGCCAGCGGGTACTCATTCCCAATCACAAATCGGGCATCCATGTGTGTGGTGTGGGTGAAGCCCCTGTGAGCCAGTACATCGAAGAAGCTGCCCTT
>CALLCY010000171.1:0-5020 GCA_938000015.1 uncultured Clostridia bacterium | reverse complement strand
CGGGGGGCGCGCCCCGTACAGCGCACAAGAGCGGCCGGTTCATGCCGGCAACATGGGTGGCACCGCGGAAGTCTTCCGTCCCATAGGAAATGGGATCGGGGGCTTTTTCTTTTTTCCGAGGAAAAGCACTCCGGCCCGGTAGAACATTGTAACAGGAGGAAACCAAAATGCTGGACATGAAATTCCTGCGGATGAACCCGGAAATTGTCAAAGAAAACATCCGCAAAAAATTCCAGGAGGAAAAGCTGGAGCTGGTGGATCAGGTGATCGAATTGGACGAGGAGTGCCGGGCGGCCAAGACCCGGTGCGACTATCTCCGCTCCCAGCGGAACACCATCAGCAAGCAGATCGGCAAGCTGATGGCCCAGGGCAAGAAGGAAGAGGCCGAGGAGACCAAGAGCCAGGTCACCGCCATGGCTCAGGAATTGCAGGAACTGGAAGAAAAGACCAATCAGCTGAACGAGGAGATTCGCAAGCGGATGCTGGTCATTCCCAATATCATCGACCCCTCGGTGCCCATCGGCAAGGACGACAGCGAAAATGTGGAGCTGGAGCGCTTCGGCGAGCCCAAGGTTCCCGATTACCCCGTGCCCTATCATGTGGACATCATGGAGAGCCTGGCGGGCATCGATCTGGACAGCGCACGGAAAACCAGCGGCAATGGCTTCTATTACCTCAAGGGCGATGTGGCCCGGCTCCATTCCGCCATTTTGTCCTATGCCCGGGATTTCATGATCGACAAGGGCTTTGAATATTATGTGCCCCCCTTCATGATCCGCAGCGGCGTGGTGGACGGCGTGATGAGCTTCGCCGAGATGGAGAACATGATGTACAAGATCGAAGGGGAGGACCTGTACCTCATCGGCACCAGCGAGCACTCGATGATCGGCAAATTCATCGACACCATCCTGGACGAAAGCGAGCTGCCCCAGGCCCTCACCAGTTATTCCCCCTGCTTCCGCAAGGAAGTGGGCGCCCACGGCATCGAAGAGCGGGGCGTCTACCGCATCCACCAGTTCGAAAAGCAGGAGATGGTGGTGGTCTGCAAGCCGGAAGAGAGCATGGAGTGGTTCCAGAAACTGTGGCAGTATTCGGTGGAGTTTTTCCGCTCCCTGGATATCCCGGTGCGCACCATTGAGTGCTGCTCCGGCGACCTGGCCGACCTGAAGGTGAAGAGCGTGGATGTGGAGGCCTGGTCTCCCCGTCAGCAGAAGTACTTCGAGGTGGGCAGCTGCACCAATATGGGCGATGCCCAGGCCCGCCGTCTGGGCCTGCGGGTGCGGCGGAAGGAGGGGGCCAACTACATCCCCCATACCCTGAACAACACCGTGGTGGCTCCGCCCCGGATGCTCATCGCCTTCCTGGAGAACAATCTGCAGGAAGATGGCTCGGTGCGTGTGCCCGAGGCCCTGCGTCCCTATATGGGCGGCAAGGAAGTGCTGCTCCCCAAGGCTGGAAAATAAACAAGAAAAAAGCCGCCCTTCGGGGCGGCTTTTTTATTTCGCCTGAGATATATTTCTGGGTGTGATGAGAAAATAACTGCGGGATCAAGCTCAACGAGGCTTACAGATTCATACCGGTTTCAAAGGAAGAAATGAATCGGTTCATGGATTTTCGGGCGATTTTCATAGCTTCTACAGTTTCTTCCGCTTTTTTGATCTGGGCGTTCAGTTTCTGTTTTTCCTTGCCCTTTGCCACATCTTCCCGTAGTTTCAATTCCACCAGGCCTTTTTCAATTTTAGCAATATTTTCCACATACTTCTCATAAATGGTATTGGAATAGGCTAAATCATGCTGATCGTTAAGGAAAACCTCCCGGACCGCTACAAGGAGCTTTGCAGATTGGAGAATGGTATTCTTTTTGCCAGACAATCCAGCTATGCCTACAGCACCGCCTATACCGGTTCCTACACCCAGGCCGAGCACGGCGCCGCCGCCCACAATGGCAATAGTGCCGCCAGCCATTCCTGTACCGCCAGCAGCCACAGCGCCGCCGCCCAGATAGGCCAGACAGGCGCTGGTCAGAGCGGCGCCACTCAATCCAGTGAAGTTGGAGCCCACTAATAGGACAGCGATAGAAGAAGCAAAGGCACCGGCGAGGGCAATGGCCGCAATGGTGATCACTGCTGTGATGGAGAGGGAGGTGATGGCTGTTTTTAGCACTTCCTTCAATTCCCGCAGCACCTTTTTATAGCAGGTACGGAGTCGGTTGATATATCCTTCCGGATAATAACTTTCGGGAAAAAGAGAATCCAGATAACGGTCTCCTTTCTCTTTGCTATATCCCCAGACCACATTGTGAAGGCTTTTATATTTTTTGCTGGGTATCACATTGCCTTTCTTATCTTTTTCCAGACTCAGGGGATAATAGGGCTCGAAAAGCATCGCTTCCAGCAGAACCAACCGGAACCATGCCCCCGAAGGTTCATTTTCCCGGATCTTCTCCAGTAGTTCTCCAAGGGAATACCAGTGGATCTGAGAGTTTTCTACCTGACTGAAACTGGAGAAGCCTTGGGTGATATAGGTTTTCCATTCTTCCAGCCATTCTGTCTTTAGCTGCTGGATGTTTTCACCCCGGACCAGCAGTTTGGTCTGGCGGATGTCGTGGAGGGTTTTGTAATATTCCAGGTTATAGAGAATTTCTGTCTGGGAAAGGGTCAGCCCCAGTTTGTCCATATCAGCCATGTCAGCACCGATCCTTTCATAGACCCGGTCTTTTTCACGGGTATATACAGAGCGCTTGATTTCTTCGTACATTTGCCGGATTTTTTTTACATTCCTGGATTTAAGACACCAGGCCACATCCTGGCCGATGGCGACAGCCAGACGCCCCACCCCCACATAGTTGACAGCAACCCAATATTTTTGTGAGATGACGGCGGCGCTCACATCCACTGTAGTGAAAACACTCGCCGCCACCACAAGCATCCTGGTGATGGTGGGGTTGTTTGTCGGTCTGACCTTTTCCCAGGAGATCTGTTTGATATCTTGGATGGAATGGAGAGAATGCTCCTGTATTTCCATGGCGAAGCGGCGGATGAAATAGAAAGCCCGGACCATACATTCGTTGGCGATTACCGGGATGGCCTGGCGGCCCAGCTCCACAGCCGTGCCAAGCTCGCCCCGCAGGTCCCATTTCAAAAGACTCTCCCGGATGATCTGGCCGGTTTCATCCCGTTGGGCCAAAAAGGTACCGTTGAAGAGGTTTGACAGCAAAGCGGGAAGGGGACCGCTGCGAAACAAAGGAAGAGCGGAGATCTCTTTGGCCAGGGCGAGAAGCGGACCGGGGATTCCGGTACCACCGCTCAGCCCTGCAGAACTGTGGCTGCCTGCCATGTCGCTGACAAGATGAAAGAACCAAAGGATGGTTCCATAAAAGATTTTTTGTGGAAGATCCTCGCCGATGAATACCTGGCTTTTTTTCGGTACATCCACGATCAGGAATTTGCCATGGGAATCGGTACCGTATGCTTTACAGGTGAATTGAGTCAGCAAGGAGAAAATCAGCCCAGCTGGGGTGGGGTGGTGGGCAAAATCCCGCAGATGATGCTGTAGGCCGCCGCCAAAATCCGGTGTGTTTCCATCACTGGGTATGGGAAATTTATCCTCTAAGTATTTAACGCAGGAAGAAAGATCCTCTTTCTTACATCCCAGCATTTTTGCAGTTCTTTTCACCAGTTCATCGATTTTGTCACTGGCTACACTGCGCCCACGGGCCAAATCAAAATCTCCTGCCCACAAAATATCCAGGGTACCACAGAGAAGACCGGATGCAATGGAAATGAAATAATCGGTCTGATCCGCTTGGCTGGTTAGTAGCTCGATCTGGCTATCCAAATCAAAAAGGATTTGGTCCAGATTGTACGCAGCTCCGGGGTTTTCTCTTTCATAGGGGATAAGGGTCACTTGAATGGAACTATTGTCCATGGCAGGTCGCTCCTTTTTGTGATACCGTTTTTATGCTGCTAGATGCTTCAGGCAGATTTGGGAGACGGCAGCGTTTAAGCAGCCGGTGAACAGGCCCAGGATCAAAAGCAGGGGCAGGTAATAAACGACCCCCAGGCTTTTCATCAGGATACAGGCCCCCAGGATCTGGCCCACATTGTGGCAGGCGGCGCCGATGACGCTGACGCCATAGAGGGAGAACACCTTGCCCAGGCCTTTTTTGGCCAGGGCCATGGCAAGCAGGGAGAAAAGGGCACCCAGCAAAGAGAGAAACAGGCTGGTGAAGTTCCCCGAGGCCAGATACAAAACGCCCACCCGGCAGAGGGAAACCCCCAGGGTGAAGGAGGGGCCCAGGGTGACGAGGGCCACCAGGGTGACGATATTGGAAAGGCCCAGGCGGAAGCCGGGGAGGGGGAGGAACAGGCTGAGGGGCAGCATCCCCTCCACCAGGGAGAGGCACAGGGCCAGGGCGGCCAGGATGCCGCTGAGGGCGATTTTCCGGGAGAGGGTCATGGGCAAGGCTCCTTTGGCGGGGGATTTCATCGGACGATGGCATCGGGGGCGTCGGATTCTTCCTGGGAGACCACCGTGACGCTCACCCGGTTTTCCAGGCAGACGGCGCTCTGGCCCGCCCGGGTGAGCCAGCCGGTGTGGACGCAGTCCTGGTGAGGGCAGGTGGCGGATTTTATGCATACCCGGCCATTTTCCGCCAGGATGGTGTTTTCGTATTCCCCGGTGAGGGTGAAGGTGACCGGCTCATTTAAACCGGTGAGGGCGATGCGCTGCACCAGGACCCCGTTTTGCCGCACTTCGGCGGTGAGATCGCCAGTGCTGTGGCTCAGACCCAGGCCCCAGATGCCCCCGGCCAGCAGCAAAATCAGGGCAAAGGCGACAAAGTCGCCTTTTTTCAGCTGTTTTATCCACTTCACCGCCTTCGCCTCCTTTTTCTTCAGATAAAAGACAGTATACCAAAAGAACGCCCCCCGCACAACCCCAGGCGGCGAGCCGCCGCGGCCAGACTTGTAGGTGTTACAATGATGTGTGACAAATAGAAAAAAGAAGAGCGAATAGGAGT
>CALLCY010000170.1:0-2863 GCA_938000015.1 uncultured Clostridia bacterium | reverse complement strand
TCAAGGTGAAGCGGGTCTTCATGGCGGTGTTTGTATTTTTCACAAGTCCACCGGCAAAATCCCGCACTACCGAAGTTTCTTCCAAAGAAACGGTGACCACATTCTGCTTTGTGACCAGAATGGCCAAAGGCAAGGTGGAAAACAGCATACCGCCGTCTTTTTGCTCCTCGCTGTAAGGGATGTCCACAATGAGCAATGTCACATCGTCTTCCACTTCAATACGGGAGGTTTCCTCTTCGTCCAGTGCGGCCCGCAGAAAAGTGGGGTCCAACTCCAGGGCCTGGGATACCGAAGCGATTTCTTCCTCATCGGGATGGATCATGTTCACCCAGCATCCCGGCTCCAAGGCAGGGATGGGGCAGATCTGGTTGTTTTCGCTTTTGAAATAGGTGATCATATTTTCAACGCTCCTTCAAAAGCCCAGGCGCGCTGAAAACGCGGCGGGGCCGTGTGTAGTCATTCGGTGTCTGCAACTTTCAGGCTCAGGGCTCACGCCGCTCACTCCTTCTTTTCACGAATTCCGGAAAACCGGTCCTTTCTCAGGGCAAAACCATTATAGACCTGATTCCCCTTGTTTGCAATCCTTTTTACACAAATTTTAGCTTTTAGAGCATCACTTCTCCCAACTGCTTTGTTTTTCTTCTCAAATCGCCTGTTTTCTCCTGTTATCTTCCTTTTCACTTATTTCATCCTCCAAAATTCTCCTTGGTTTTTCGTGCCAAATGACGAAGAACTTCCCCTTTTCATTCTGCTCCTCATCGTGTATACTGTGTTTGTCAATCAATCTGACAGAGTAGGCGAATATGGGTCAAGTGCCGAAGGGACGGGGAGTTGCCCTTTGGACGAAAAGCCTTTTGGCTTGCCGTAGATTCGCCGCATCCCGCTGTCACATACCGGAGCGGCGGCCAGACCTCCTCTATGTGGCAATCACAAACTGAGGAGGTATTTTTTTATGCCTGAAAAAACCTATCTGTCCCCCTTGAGTCCCGCTTTCTGGATCGCATCGGTGAAAGAATTCAAACACCTGCGCACCTTGGTGATCGCCGCTTTGCTTTCGGCCATCTCCATTGCCATGGGCGGCCTTTTCATCCCGGTGAGCGAAAGCCTGCGGGTGTATTTTTCCTTTATTCCCCGTGCCATCCTGGGTGCGGTGTGTGGGCCTGTGGTGGGCCTGGTGGCCGGAGCGGTCATCGACCTGACGGAGTTTTTCCTCTTCCCCACAGGCTTCAGCTTTTTCCCCGGCTATACCCTGAACACCATGTTGGGCGTTTTCTTCTATGGCCTGTTCCTCTACCGGCAGAAGCCCAACCTGCCCCGGCTGGCAGGCGCCCGCATCTGCATCGCCTATCTCATCAATGTGGGGCTTGGCTCTCTGTGGAATGCCATTCTGCTGGGCAAGGCCTTCTGGTTCTATGCTGCCAAAAGCCTGGTGAAAAACACTGTAATGATCCCCATCGAAGTGATCATCCTGCTGGTGCTGTTCAAGGCGCTGGAGCCGATCCTCCAGCGCTCCGGTCTGATACCTTCGGCCAAGGCCGGCTCCCGCCGCTGATTTCTACTCCCATTCTAAATAAAAAAGACGGGCTGGCCGCCCGTCTTTTTTTCTGCCTTCCAGGGCCTTGCCAAAAACAGGCCGCCCCGTTACAATAGATATATATGTATGAAAAAACAAAGGGGAGCGGACACTATGGGTATACACGACGGCCACAGAGAACGGATGCGCCAGCGCTATGACCAAATGGGCGCCGATGGATTTCACGACCATGAAATGCTGGAAATGCTTCTCAGCTGCGCTCTGCCTCGGGTGGACACCAATCCCATTGCCCATGAGCTGCTTCATGTATACGGCTCGCTCCATGGCATCTGCCATGCGCCCCGGGAGTCTTTGCAGAAGATCCCCGGCATCGGCCCCAATGCCGCCACTTTGCTGCGGCTCATTCCCGGCCTGTGCCGGATGTATTATTCCGAACAGGAGACCCATGTGATCCTGAACACTCCGGAAAAATGCGCCGCCTATCTGATCCCCCGGTTTATCGGCCGGACTGTGGAAACCGTGTTCCTCATATGCACCGACAGCAAACACCGTTTGCTCAGCTGCATCCTGCTGGCCACCGGCAACCTGAACAGTGCCGCCGTCAGCTCCCGTTCGGTGGTGGAAACCGCTTTGCGCTTCAATGCCGCCCATGTGGTGCTGGCCCATAACCATCCCAATGGGGTGGCTCTGCCCTCGGAAGAGGACCTGCACACCACCGACCGGTTGTTCAATGCCCTGGCCGGCGTCACAGTGCACCTGGTGGATCACATCATCGTGGCCGACAACGACTATGTGTCCATGGCCGATTCCGGCTACTTTTCCATGAACGCTTCCTATTATCCATAACATCCAGTATCCGGCAAATGGTTGTGTCGGAACAAATGTTCTGCTATAATGTTGCCAGAAGCGCCGCCCTATTTGGCGCGGCGCCTTTTACTGCCCAAAGCAAAGGAGGGGCACTATGCCGGAATTTCAGATTGTCAGCGATTACAAACCTTCGGGAGATCAGCCGGAGGCCATCGAAAAACTGGCCCAAGGGGTGGAGCTGGGCCTGCCGGAACAGACCCTTTTGGGCGTCACCGGCTCAGGCAAAACTTTCACCATGGCCAACATCATCCAAAAAGTGCAGCGGCCCACCCTGGTTCTGGCCCACAACAAAACCCTGGCCGCCCAGCTTTGCTCGGAGTTCCGGGAGTTTTTCCCCCACAACGCCGTGGAGTTTTTCGTCTCCTACTACGATTATTACCAGCCGGAGGCCTACATCCCCGGCACCGATACTTATATTGAAAAGGACAGCGCCATCAACGACGAAATCGATAAGCTCCGCCA
>CALLCY010000169.1:0-3885 GCA_938000015.1 uncultured Clostridia bacterium | reverse complement strand
GCCGATCCCCCGGACACATAGACCCCCTCGTCGGAGAGCACCCGCAGCAGCACTTCGCTGCGGCCCTTTTCCGGGGAAATATTCAGAATATGGGCCGCCCCATTCTGGGGAGAATTGATGCGCACCGGGCAGGGCATGGCCGAAAGCCCTTCCACAAGGCTTTGGCGCAGAGCCGCCATGTGCCGCTGGCTTTCCTCCCGCTTTTCTGCCCGCAGAGCGCTGGCCACCCCCATGGAGACGATCTGAGGCAGGCCCTCGGTGCCCGAGCGGCGATTTCCCTCCTGGCCGCCGCCGTGGAGCAGGGGACGCAGGGAGCGGGGATCTTTGCAGTAAAGGGCCCCCACCCCTTTCATGGCCCCGATCTTGTGGCCGCTCACCGACAAAAAGTCCACCCCCCCAAGGGAGATGGGCAGCTTGCAATAGGCCTGCACCCCGTCGATGTGGCACAGGCAATGAGGGGCTTTTTCTTTGGCTTTTTCCATGGCCGCTGCGGTGGGCAGAATGGCGCCGGTCTCGCTGTTGACCTCCATCATGGTGAGCAGAATGGTGTCAGGGCGCACCGCTTCCAGCACCCGGTCACAGGACACCGTGCCGTCCTTTTCCGGCGGCACCAGAGTCACCTGGAACCCCTCCTGCTCCAATGCTTTCAGGGTATCCAGGGTGGCCTTGTGCTCGATCTGGGTGCTGACGATGTGCCGGCCGAAGGACTTTCCCTTCCGGGCGGCGCTCTGGATGGCGGTATTGATGCTCTCGGTGCCGCAGGAGGTGAAGATCACCTGCTCTGCCTTGCACCCCAGCGCTCCGGCCACCTGCCCCCGGGCCTGCTCCATGGCATCCCGGGCCTGTTTGCCCATGGCATGGAGAGCGGAGGGGTTGCCATAGTCCTGCCGCATCAGGCGGAGGGCGGCCTGAGCCGCTTCCTCCAACACCTGAGTGGTGGCACTGTTATCCAGATAGTGGATGTTTTCCATTACTTATTGCCCTTGCCGAAGCTGTCTTTCAGGGTCACGGCCCGGTTGAAGACCAGATGGCCCTCGCCGCTGTCCCGGCTGTCGGCGCAGAAATAGCCCAGCCGCAAAAACTGGAACCGCTCCGAAGGTTTGGCGGAAGCCAGGGAGGCTTCCAGTTTGCAGCCCTTCAGCACTTCCAGGGAATTGGGGTTCATGCATTCCAAATAATCCTTGTCGGCGGCATCGGGGGAGGGATCGGAGAACAGGTTGTCATACAGACGCACCTCTCCATCCACCGCTGTGGCGGCATCCACCCAATGGATGGTGGCGCCCTTCACCTTCCGGCCGTCAGCAGGATTGCCGCCCCGGGATTCCGGGTCATAGGTGGCGGTGATGGCGGTGATGTTGCCCTTTTCGTCCTTTTCGCAGCCGGTGCAGGTGATGAGATAGGCACCCTTCAGACGGCACTCCGGTCCGCCGGGATAGAGCCGCTTGTACTTGGGCACCGGGGTTTCCAGGAAGTCATCGGCTTCCACATACAGCTCCCGGGAGAAAGTCACCTCACGGGTGCCGGCTTCCGGATCGTTAGGGTTATTTTCCACCGGAAAGGTCTCGCTCTGGCCTTCGGGGTAGTTAGTGATGATCAGCTTCATGGGGCGCAGCACCGCCATGGCCCGCTGGGCTTTTTCGTTCAGATCTTCCCGCAGGCAATGCTCCAGGAAACCATATTCCACCGTGCTGTTCACCTTGGCCACGCCGATACGGTCGCAGAAATTCCGGATGGATTCCGGGGTATAGCCCCGGCGGCGCAGGCCGCACAGGGTGGGCATCCGGGGATCATCCCAGCCGGACACCTTGCCCCCTTCCACCAGAGCCCGCAGCTTCCGCTTGCTCATGACGGTGTGGTCGATGCCCAGACGGGCAAACTCGATCTGACGGGGCTTGTGGGGCACCGACACATTGTCGATCACCCAGTTGTAAAGGGGCCGGTGGGCCTCAAACTCCAGGGTGCACAGAGAGTGGGTCACCCCTTCCAGGGCGTCCTGGATGGGATGGGCAAAGTCGTACATGGGATAGATGCACCAGTCGTCCCCGGTGCGGTGATGATGGGCGAACTTGATCCGGTAGAGCGCCGGGTCACGCATATTGAAGTTGCCCGAAGCCAGGTCGATCTTGGCCCGCAGGGTCATGCTGCCCTCGGGGAACTCCCCTTTCCGCATCCGCTGGAACAGGTCCAGGCTCTCTTCCATGGGCCGGTCCCGATAAGGGCTGACGGCCGGGGTATTCACATCGCCCCGGTTCTGCTTCACTTCCTCGGGGGAAAGCTGGCACACATAAGCCAGGCCCTTGCGGATCAGTTCCAGAGCGTATTCATAGGTCTGCTCGAAATAATCGGAACCATAGCAGAACTTGTCCCAATCAAAGCCCAGCCAATGGATGTCCTCCTTGATGGCGTCCACATACTCGGTGTCCTCTTTGGTGGGGTTGGTGTCGTCCATGCGCAGGTTGCACTTGCCCCCGAACTTCTCCGCTGTGCCGAAGTCGATGCACAGGGCCTTGCAGTGGCCGATGTGGAGATAGCCGTTGGGCTCGGGAGGGAAGCGGGTCTGAATGGCGTCGCATTTGCCCGCTTCCAGGTCCTCCTTGACGAACTCCTCAATAAAATTGCTGGTGACGATGTCCTTTTCCATACTTTATTCCTTTCCGGAGGGTTCCAAAGCCCTCCTTTGAAATGGACTCCCCTGGGCTTCTTTTGATCGTCCCCCAGGGGGTTTCAAACTTGATTTGTTTTATTTTGCCAGAAATTCTTTCATCTTTTCCAGGCGGGAGAGGCTGCGTTCCTTGCCCAGAAGGGTCATGATGGACCAAAGGTCGGGGGAGTTTTTCCGGCCGGTGATGGCCACCCGCACCACATTGCTCACATCGCCCACATGGCCTTTCCAGCCGGTGGGGTCCTGCTTGTACGCCTTGACCTCCGGGCAGAAGCCCAGGCCCTCGCAGATGGCCTTGACCCCGTCAAACCAGGTGTTCTTGTCGGGAGCTTCCTCATAGGCCTTGGCATAGGTGTCCAGAATGGCAATCATATCTTCTTTCTGAAGGTTCTCCGGCAGGTCGTATTCTCCCTGCCACAGCTCGTCATAGAAATAGCTCACATAATCCCGCACATCGCTCCACTTGCGGATGTCCTTCCGGGGCTTTTTGCCGCCACGGTCGATGGCAAAGATGCCCTGGGCATAGTCTGTGTCCCGATTGAGAAGGGCATACAGCTCCTCGTCGTGGCCCTTTGCCCACTCCAGCACATCCTTTGTCACCTTCTCTGCGTCAAAGGCGCCGATGACGCCGGCGGACACATCGGCCAGCTTCACCAGGTCGAACAAAGCGCCCGACTGGCTCATCTTGTTCAGCTGGAGCTTGTAATCCTGGTAAGGTGCGGTCTTGTTCTGCCGTCTCCAATCCTCAAAGGGGGAGTTGGCCAGGTTGAGCAGATATTCCAGCACCGCTTCCTTGGGATAGCCCTCGTCCACAAAGTAGGAAACGGCGGCTTCCGGGTCTTTCCGCTTGCTCAGCTTCCGCTTGGCCCCGCCTTCCTCCTTCATCACAGGGGAGACATGGGCGTACTTGGGCGGCTTGAGTCCCAGCACATAGAAGAGCTGAAGGTGCGTGGGCACAGAAGAGACCCATTCGTCGCTGCGCACCACATGGGTGGTGCCCATCAGGGTGTCATCCACGGCGTGGGCAAAATGATAGGTGGGGATGCCGTCTGTTTTCAGAAGCACGATATCGGCGATGTTTTCGTCCATCTCGATTTCGCCCCGGATCACATCCTTATATTTGATCCGGCCGCCGGGCTTGCCCGGAGAGCGCAGGCGCATCACATAGGGCTTGCCCGCCTTGATGTTCTCCTCCACCTGCTCCATGGTCACAGTCTGGCTGT
>CALLCY010000168.1:0-3885 GCA_938000015.1 uncultured Clostridia bacterium | reverse complement strand
GCGGCCACATAGTCGGTGTTTTTCAGCGCCAGAGTCTGGCTGCGGGCGATGCGGGCGTATTTGGGCCAATTCACCAGGGCCAGGGCCAGCACGCCGTTGCGAACCCCGCCCCCCAGCAGAGCCGCGGCAGCCAGAGCCAGCACCAGCCCTGGGAACGCCAGGCAGAGATCGGCCAGGCGCATAATGATCCCGTCCAGACGGCCGCCCCGATAGCCGCACAGCATCCCCAGGGCGGTTCCCAGAATGACCACAATGCCCACCAGGGCCAGAGCGGAAAACACACTGGTTTGCAGCCCCATCAGAAGCCGGGAAAATAGGTCCCGCCCGTAGCGGTCGGTGCCCGCCGGGTGAGCAAGGCTGGGGCCTTCCAGTGTGGGAAAGATCTGGGCCGTGGGATCATAGGGACAAAGAAACTCTGCAAAAGCAGCCAGAGCCAGAAGCAGCACCGCAAGGGCAGCGCACAGAAGAAGACGGCGTTTGGTGGCCGGAAGGGCCTTGATCGCCGGAAGAAAACAGGATAACTTCATGCCGCACTCCTTCCCAGCCGGATTCGGGGGTCCAGCAGACGATAACACAGATCGGTGATCAGATTGATCCCCACATACAAAATGGCCATCCACATCACATAGGCCTGGATCATGGGGTAATCCCGCATCTGGATGGCGTCGGCCGCCAGCTTCCCCACCCCGTCCCACAGGAAGATGGATTCCACCACCGCCGTTCCACCCAACAAGCTGCCGATGGACAGAGTGAGCAAAGTGAGCAGGGTGACAAGGGCGCAGCGCAGCACGCTTTTCAGCAGGATGGCGTGAAAAGCCACTCCCCTGGCCCTGGCTCCCGTCACATAGCTTTTCCCCAGCTCGTCCAGCACGGCGGCCCGCACCTGCCGGATGTACTTGGAGGACATGGCGATGGCCAAGGTGAAGGCGGGCAGCGCCACGCTTTGCAGATCGGTCTGCCAGGAGATCACGGGAAACAGCGGCCAGCGCAGCGCAAAGAAGTACATCAAAAGCAGGGCCACAAAGAAATTGGGCAGGCTGTTGCCCAAAAAACTGAGCCAACGAATGATCTGATCTGCAAAGCTATTTTGCTTTACTGCTCCTAATATTCCAAGGGGAACGGAAATACAGATAGTGAGGGAAACCGAACAGGCGGCCAAAAGCAAGGTGGCGGGTAATTTGGAGAGAAAGACCGAAAACACCTCTTCCCCGGACAGATAGCTTTTGCCCATATCCCCCCGGAGCACGCCCCCCAGCCACCGGGCGTATTGGGTGAGAAAGGGCTGATCCAGCCCCAGTTCTTTTCGGGCGGCGTCCATGGCCTCCTGGGACAGGGTGACGCCGGTGTTCTCCATTTTCTGCATCACAGCATCGCTCCCGGCCAGGCGCATCATGGCAAAAGACAAAAAAGTGATGGTCAGCAAAATGGGGATCAGCTGCAAGATTCGCTTGAGAGCGTAAGTTCCCATGGTTCCCTCTCAGGCCCTGGCCGTGATGGCGAAAATGGGGGTGGGATTGTAGAAGACATCCTCTTTGGGATAAAGGCGCTGCCAGACCCCTTGATCCACGGCGATCTGGTGGAATCCGGCCCGCTGCAAAAGCTCCACATCCCACTGGGGCCGGGGGCGCTGCCGGGGACGCAGTTTGCTTTTCATTTCTTCATACTGCCCCCACAGCTGGGAACTGATGTTTTCGTGGGCATGGTGGGACGGCAGCTCTTTCTGCTCTTCCCGGCAGTAATCGGCGTCAAAATTGATGAGCACCCCTTGGGGCTTGAGCAGGCTGTGCCACTGGGCGTAGGCCTGCTCCAGATGGGGCCGCGTCCAGGTCAGGTTCCGGCTGACGATGGCATCAAAGGAGCCGGGAGCAAAAGCGGGGTTTTCCCCGTCCATCACCTGAAAATCTGCGGCCAGACCTAGATTGCTTGCCGTTTGCCGGGCCTCGTCGATCATCTCCGGGGTCAGATCGATGCCGGTGACCTGGTGGCCACGGGCGGCCAGCAGAATGGCAAAAAAGCCGGTTCCTGTGCCGATGTCCAGAATGCGCAGCTTTTCCTTCTTTGGCAGGTATCGCTCCAATTCCGCAAGCCAAAGATGGCTTTTTTCGCCGGATAGCTCCTTTTGCCGCAGAGCGGAAAAGTCCGGGGCCCGCTGGGTCCAGTAGTCAATCATCATCTCTTTGATCTGTTCCATCTTATATTCCTTCCTTTTTGCATTTGCACATAAAAAAACGCCGTGTACGCCGGTTTTCTGGCGCACACAGCGGACTTCGGTCCGTATTTTGAGGGCCTGGGGAGTGTTTTCAAAAGACGGGAGATTTTCTCCCGACGGAAGATGCTTCTGCATCTCTGTTTCCGTCCTAGTATACCAGCGAAAAGCCGGTTTCGGAAGCCCCCCGGGGGGATGCCTTGACAATTTTTCTCGGTTTTCATACAATGGTTTTAACAGATTCGCGGAGGAACGACCATGAGCAAAGAAACCCAGACCCACGATTCAGAAGAGGCCCTGGAAGAGGGACGGCAGCCCCCTTTTCACCGGCATGAACACACCCACACCAAAGAGGTACTCAATCGGCTGGCCAAAGCCATCGGGCATTTGCAGGCGGTGAAAAACATGGTGGAGCGGGGCGAGGACTGTTCCCAGGTGCTTATCCAGCTGGCCGCCGTCCGTTCGGCCTTGGGCAGCACCGGCAAGATCATTCTGAAAGACCATATCGAGCACTGCCTGGTGGATGCCATCGAGACCGGTGACAAGAAAACGGTGCAGCAACTGAACCGGGCCATCGACCAATTCATAAAATGAGAAAATTTGCTGATTTTCAGTTGATGTATAGTTAATTGCCTTGCCATGTAAAACACATGGTTATAGCGAACCAAAAGGAGGGTATCGCCTATGTCATCTGTCCCATGTCCCCATTGCGGCGGCCCGGTGAGGGTGCGGGGAAAGCGTTGGGAGTGTCCCTGGTGTGGTGATTTTGGAGATGTGTCTTCCCTCTCCCCGGCTGGCAAAGCGGCGTTACAGAACGCGCTGCACATCTCCCTGAAGCTGACGGTGCAGCCCCCGGAGGAGCCCCCCTCCTTTTCCCGGCGGGAGCTTTTGCAGATGGTGGCCCGGTGGGATTTTTCCGAAAACCCCCTGGCCTGCCGGGATCTGCTCCTGCTGGACTTTCCAGAGGTTCGCAGCCATTGGAGCCCGGAAGAGCTGGAAGAGATGGACACCATGGATCTGCTGGTGGAAACCGGCGAATTTGCTCCCGAGATCGCTCTGAAGATGGTCAAGCTGCTGCTGGACACGGCGGAAGATCACTTACAGAAAGAAGAAGCCGCCCGGCAGTTTTTGGGCTGGGATATGGAGGATGTGCTGCAAAATGACCGGGTGCTCCCTCTGGTGGTAGAGCAGCTGGAATGGGACGACCGGTTCGGCCGGCAGTTGTTTCAAAGTGCCTATGTGGGCCGGGTGCAGGAAGTCATCCTCCGGGCCTGCGGAGAAATGGGCAAAAGAGAGCTGCAACAAAAGCTGCTGGATCTGCTGGAACAAAACCCCTTCCCCCATGATCCCATTTCCTTGGAGTAACTGGATTTGATATAGAATTCGAAAAACAAACAGGAGGTCATTGATTATGCGCAAGAATTTTGAAGCCAAACCCTGGACCTATCCCCAGCCGGTATTCATCCTGGCCAGCTACGATGAAAACGGCGCCCCCGATGCCATGAACGCAGCCTGGGGCGGCATCAGCGGCGGCACAGAGCTGACCATGTGCATCGGCGCACGGCACAAGACCACCGCCAACATTCTGGCCCGGAAGGCCTTCACCGTCAGCATGGCCACGGCAGAGCAGATGGTGGCCTGCGACTATGTGGGCATCGAATCCGGCAATCAGGTGGCGG
>CALLCY010000167.1:0-2770 GCA_938000015.1 uncultured Clostridia bacterium | reverse complement strand
TATCCGGCTCGGGGCGGGACGGTGCGGGGGCGGGAGAGACGAACTCTTCTTCTTCCAGCTCTTCCTCTTCCTCGTCCTCATCCCCTCTGGCCCAATGCTTCAGGTCATCGATAAAACTCATGGCGTTTCCTCCTTATAGATCCGGGGGCCGTAGATTCCGGTGCCGATGCGCACCAGGGTTGCGCCCTCCAGGATTGCGTCAACATAATCGTGGGTCATACCCATGGACAGGCAGTCCATATGGACATTATCGTATCTTTTGGACTTTATGTCAACGAAAAGTTGGCGCAAAGCGGAAAAATAGGGACGATTCTGTCCTTCTTTGGCAGAAATAGGGGGAATTGCCATGAGTCCCCGCACCCGGATGTGGGGAAGCTGGCAGATATTTTCCAAAAGCCGGGGCAGCTCTTCGGGGAAAACGCCGCTTTTGCTTTCCTCCCGGCCGATGTTCACTTCCAACAGAATGTCCTGGCACAGGCCCTTCTTCCCTGCCTCCTTGGAGATGACCTGCCCCAGCTCCAGGGAATCCACCGAATGGATGAGCCGCGCTCTTCCCACGGTGTATTTTACCTTGTTTTTCTGCAAATGGCCGATCATGTCCACCTGCTTGCCGCCGTAGGCCCCGGCATCGAACTTGTCCACCAGTTCCTGCACCCGGTTTTCTCCAAAGAGATCGATGGGCAAGGCGGCCGACAGCGCCACGATCTCCTGGCTCTGGGTTTTGCTGGCCGCCAGAAGGGTGATCTCCTCCGGCGCCCTTCCGGCTTGACCTGCAGCCTCTTCCATCTGCCGGCGGATCAGATGCACCCGCTCTTCCATCTTCTTGCGAATTTCTTCCATGCTAGCTTACCACCTTTCGATTCTCGATGTCCTTGGCTTTGACCACCATTTTATCGTATCGGGTCAGTTCCCCGTTTTTGCCGGTGTCTTTGGCCACATAGAAGCTGTCGGTCTGGAAGAGGATGGTGATCTTCTTGAACACCACCTGGGCGCCCTCCAGACAGTAAGCGCCCCATTCTCCCTCGTCGTTTTGCCGCAGGGCCTCCTTGGGCACCTTCAGCCCGGTGTAGCTGCGGAGAATGATGTCCGCCGGTTGATCCCGGGCCATGAGCAAGGCCGTGTTCATGTACCCGCTTTGGAACACCGCCACCCACTGCCCGTTTTCGTCCTCATGCACATCGTACACCGAGCAGGAAATGTCCTCCGCCAGAAGCTGGGGAAAACGGAGGGTGACTGTTTTCACTTCTTTCAGCCGCTTGGCCTCCTCCGCCGTCACCTGGGCGGCAAAATACCAGCTGTAACCGTCCACCACCTTGCCGATGGCCTCGCTGCTGGCCTCCTTCCGCTCCACCACCTGGGTGATGGCGTCGGCAGACAGGGTTTTCAGGCCCTCGGGGGTGAGGGATTCCTCACAGCCGTCAGTGCGGCCCACAAAATACCCGGCGGCCGGAGCGGTCACCGCTGCGCCGCCCTGGAGGGAAGCGTCGATCTGGGCCTTCTGGCTCTCCAGCTCCTGGAGAATGGCGGCGTAATCGGTGTCCCCCTTCTGGGCCACACCCCGCTGGACGATCATGGCGTCCAGCTTGGAGGCATATTCCTCCGCCTGGCTCACCAGTCCCTGGTCCAGTTTGGCGCCCAGCTGAAGCATATTCATTTTGATCAAGGAGTCCAGCTTGACTCCATCGGAACCGTCGGTCATGTGGGTGAAGGCGTATTTCACGCTTTCGATCTCCTCCCCCAGAGCCTGGGACTGGCGATAGAGGGCCAGCTGGTTTTCATCGGTGAAGAACTGGGCCACCGCCTGGCCCTTTGCCACCTTTTCCCCCTCTCCTGCCAGAAAAGCCACCGTACCTCCCTGCTGGGGATAGAGAGGGGTCTCCTGGCGGACAAAGATGCCGTTGGTGGAGATTTTGTCCTGAGCGGTGATCTCCAGCGCATCGGCGGTGACGATTTTTTCGGTGAGGTTCTCCATCACCTGATAGCCCATATAGACCACCACCAGCAAAAGCAGCAGCACGGCTCCCAGGGATTTCAAAAAGGTTTTTCGGCTCATATGCTGTCAAAGGGCCTCCTGCCCGGAACATCGGACGCCCTGGGGGAAAGCCGTTATCCTTCCTGGCTTCCCCACTGTTCCACCTTTGTCTGGGGAACGATGGTGGAAATGGCGTGTTTATAGATGAGATATTGTTTTCCCTCGCTGAGGAGCAGCAGCGTGAAGCCGTCAAAGGAGCTGACCACGCCCCGCTGCTGGAAGCCGTTGACCAGAAAGAGGGTCACCGGCACCCGCTGCACCCGCAGCGCATTCAAAAACTGATCCTGCAAAGCGCTTCTGTTTTCCTGCATTTTCTGTTTCCTCCGTCCATAAGATAAAAAGTTCCCCCTTTTTCGGGGCCATTTCATCTTACAGCCAGGAGAGTGCGAGGTCTGTCGCAATTTGTACCAAAGCGGGAAAGTCCTCCGGTTTTTCGTATTCCAGCCACTGCAGGCCCTCCACATGATTGAAGTAAGTCAGCTGGCGCTTGGCGTAGTTGCGGCTTTTCTGCCGCAGCAGGTCGGCGCTTTCCGCAAGCGAGCACTCCCCCCGCAGATAGCCCAGCATCTCCTTGTAGGCGATGGCCTGCAAAGCGGTGCCCTGCAAAAGCCCCTCTTCCCAAAGCTGCCGGGTCTCCTGCAAAAGCCCTTCCTCCAGCATTTTGGTCACCCGGTGGTTGATGCGCTCATAAAGGGTGCTGCGCGCTTTGGGCCGCACCCCCAGCCATAACGCCTCATA
>CALLCY010000166.1:0-3368 GCA_938000015.1 uncultured Clostridia bacterium | reverse complement strand
CCCTTTCGATCTTAACGGCGTGAAAGCCGCCTTTTCTCTATTCTTCCCAGGGGAAGATGGCATCACAGAAGGCACCGCCGTCCACCGGCAGCACCCGCACCTTTGTCCCCAGTTTTTGCTCCATCTCTTCCACCGATACATCGTCCAGAAAGACGGTCTCGCCGTGGCGAAGCATACAGTCGGGAATCCACAGTTCCTCTCCCGGCCGGAGCACATCTTTCACCTGGCGGATGATATCCCCGCCGGTGAGCAGGCCGGCCACATCCACACCGTGGCCGAAAAAGTCGTTTTTCACCGGCTGCACCCGTCCCTGCAAGTTCGGGCACTTCTCTTTGCACAGCGCCACCATTTCCTCCATAAAAGGAGCGGCGGACACGCCGGTGGCGATCAGGAAAGCCGGGGGATTTTCCGTAGGCTCGGCCATGAGCAGCGCCCCCTGAAGTTCCTGGCGGAACAAAGACATCAGCCCCACACCGTTTTCCAGCTGGGGATAACCGTTATAGTATTCCTCCCCCGGCAGCGGCCATCCCGCTTTGAGGTAAAACTCGTCGGCTGCATAGAAAAAGGCTTCACCGTAAGTTTTCAAACACTTTTCCCGGGCCTTGTCCACCACCCCGATGATCTGCCGGGCTTCTTCCCGATCCACCGGGCGCAGCGGCTCCAGCCCTTCCCGGTGACGGGTCAGACCCACCGGCACCAGGGCCACATGGGCGATGCTGGGATGCATAGCCGCCAAATCCTCCAGCGTCCGCTCCAGCTCTTCCCCATCGTTCCAGCCGGGGCACACCACGATCTGGCCCATGATCTTGAGTCCGGCCTGGGCAAACCGCCGGAGGTACTCCAGGCTCTCCCCGCCCCGGGGATTGCCCAGCATCCGGCTGCGAAGATCCGGATTGGTGGTGTGGATGGACACATTCAGCGGGGAAATGTGCATGGCGATAATCCGCTGTACATCGGCCTCACTCAGGTTGGTCATGGAGATATAATTGCCCATGAGAAAGGAGAGACGGGCGTCATCGTCTTTGAAATACAGCGAAGAACGCATCCCTTTGGGCAGCTGGTCGATAAAGCAAAAAACGCATTTATTGGCACAGCTGCGCTGTTTGTCCATGAGATAGGTCTCAAAATCCAGCCCCAGAGGCTCCCCTTCGGCCTTTCCGATGGAAAGGGACTTTTGCTCCCCATCCTTCTCCTGGCTCAGAGTCAGCTCCAGGCGGCTGTCATAGGAATAAAACTTGTAATCCAGCACATCGCGGATGGGATGGCCGTTGATCTTTTGCAGCCACCATCCAGCGGAGATCCCAGCCTTCTCGGCCGGGCTGTCCTGATCCACATGCACAATCTTAGCAGGCACAGGCCGTTCCTCCTTTTCGGCAAGAGTTTGGTCAAAAACATCCACATAACAAAAAATAGAGAAGGTGGTGTCCCCTCTCTATCTTTCATGCGTGTGTTATTTGCTGACCTCGACTTTGAGGACCTCACGGCCTTTATATGTGCCGCAGCTTCTGCATGCTCTGTGGGGCATGATCAGTTCGCCGCACTTGGGGCACTTGACCATACCGGGAACTTCCAGCTTCCAGTGGGCACTACGCCGCTTGTCTCTTCTCTGTTTCGAGATTTTACTCTTCGGGACCGCCATCGGTGACACCTCCTCGATCTATGAAAACATATTATTTATTCCTGAAAAAGCTGTGTGAGCTTTTGAAGGCGTGGATCGATCTCCCTGCGGTCGCAGCCGCAGTCTCCTTCGTTCAAATTGTGGCCGCACTTGGGGCACAGTCCCTTGCAATCCTCTTTGCAAAGCACTGTCAGTTCCATGTGCAGAAGCAGCTCTTCCCGGACGATATCGTCCAGCTCAAAGCTGTCTCCTTCCACCACATACACATCCTCGGCAAAATCATCGCCGCTGACCGTCTGGGTGATGACCAACGCAAGATCCAGATCTTTCACATACTCCACCGGCTTACCGCAACGGGCGCAGCGGGTGGAAACGGGAACCGAAACGGCGGCGGTGAGATAAAACACATCGGCCTTGTTTTCCAGTTTCCCCTGGACCTTCACCGGCCCCTGAAACGGACGCTCCCCATAAAGCTCCTCTTCCGCCAGGGAAAAGGCATAATCAAAGGGCAGACACATCCCCTCGGAAGCCAGCACATCACGGAGGTTGAGCAGCACAAATACACACCTCCCACAATGATACATCGAATATTATAGTGTTCTGCCGAGGGTTTGTCAAGAAATAGTTTCAAAAAACCCACATTTCCCAATTTTTCACCCTGGCTTGAGGCGGCTTGTTTGCAAAAGGCAGCCGCTGGTGTATAATGATACCACAACTTTAAGAAAAAAACAACCCGACAGGAGAACGCCATGCGAGAGATGACCATCGGCAAAAACGACGCCGGCCAGCGTCTTGACAAGTTCCTTCAAAAAGCCCTGCCCTCACTGCCTCCCTCCCTGATGCACAAATATGTGCGTCTCAAGCGGATCAAATGCAACGGCAAACGGTGCCAGACCAGCGACCGGTTGACCGAGGGGGATGTGCTTTCCCTTTATATCAATGATGAGTTTTTCCAGCCTGTGAAAGAGGAGGAAGCCTTCCGCCGGATCACTCCCCGGCTGCACATCCTCTATGAGGACGATCACATCCTTTTGTGCGACAAGCGCCCGGGCATGGTGGTCCACGAAGACGACCAGGGCACGCTGGACACCCTGATCAACCACATCAAGGCTTACCTCTATGAAAAAGGAGAATGGGACCCGGACAAAGAGCAATCCTTCACCCCTGCTTTGTGCAACCGGATCGACCGGTACACCGGCGGCATTGTCATGGCCGCCAAAACGGCGGAAGGACTGCGGGTGCTCAACGAAAAGATCCGGCTGCACCAAGTGCAGAAATTCTATCTCTGCCTGGTGCACGGCACCCCATCCCCCCGGCAGGCCGTCATTCAGGATACCCTTTTGAAAGACAGCAAACAAAACCAGGTGCGGGTGGTGAAAAAGAATACCCCCGGCGCCCGCACCGCCTCCATGAGCTACAAAGTGCTTCAAAGCCGGGGAAAGCTCTCTTTGGTGGAGTGTGAGCTCTTCACCGGCCGCACCCATCAGATCCGTGTGCAGCTGTCCCACCGGGGCTGGCCCTTGGTGGGTGACACCAAGTACGGCACCATGGAACGCAACCGCCCCTATGGCATGACCCACCAAGCCCTGTATTCCTACAAACTCCATTTTTCCCAGGAAGGAGACTGGGGAGAACTTTCCTATCTCAAGGGCAAGACCTTCCAGGTGGAAGATGTGCCCTTCCTTCCCTTCTTTTATCATCAACCAAAAAACTGACCCATGCGCCAAAGAAGCGGCCCGCAATGCGGGCC
>CALLCY010000165.1:0-5883 GCA_938000015.1 uncultured Clostridia bacterium | reverse complement strand
ACCCCCCAGCTGCTTCGCCGGTTCTGTGCTTATTTCAAAGAGGATGTGGCGGTGTTCCACAGCGGCCTGACCCCGGGACAGCGCTACGACGAATACAAACAGGTAAAAACCGGCAAGGCCCGGGTGGTTCTAGGCACCCGCAGCGCCGTGTTCGCCCCTCTGGACAATATCGGCCTGATTATTCTGGACGAAGAACAGGAATGGACTTATAAATCCGATGTGACGCCCCGGTACCACGCCAGGGAAGTGGCCAAATACCGGTGTGTGCACCACAAGGCCCTGCTTTTGCTGGGCAGCGCCACCCCGGCCATGGAGAGCCGGTTTCTGGCGGAAGAGGGGAAATACCGGTTTTTCCGCCTGGATCACCGGTACCGGAACACTCCCTTGCCCCGGGTGATCGTGGACGATCTGCGGCAGCAGCTGCGGGAAGGGGAGCCGGACATCATCGGAAGGGCTTTACAGCAGGAACTGGAGCACAATCTCCAGAAAGGAGAGCAGAGTGTACTGTTCCTCAACCGCCGGGGCAATAGCCGCCTGGTCACCTGCGTCAGCTGTGGTTATATTCCCCAGTGCGAGAATTGCTCGGTGGCCCTGACCTATCATTCCAAAAATGGCCGGCTCATGTGCCATCACTGCGGCTATTCCCAGCCCATGCCGGAAAAATGCCCCCAGTGCGGGGAAGAGCATCTGCGGCTGGTGGGCTTCGGCACCCAGAAGGTGCAGCAGGAGCTGGAAAGCAAGTTCCCCGGCATCCAGATCATTCGCATGGACGCCGATACCACGGTGCAGCGCACTTCTCACGAAACATTGCTGGACGCCTTTGGCCGGGGAGAAGCCCAGGTGCTGCTGGGGACCCAGATGATCGCCAAAGGGCTGGATTTTGACAATGTGACCCTGGTAGGGGTGCTGGACGCCGATCTATCTTTGTACAGCGGAGACTACCGGGCGGGAGAACGCACTTTTTCCTTGCTCACCCAGGTCATTGGCCGGGCGGGAAGGCGGGAGAGGGAAGGTCGGGCGGTGATCCAGACCTATACGCCCAAGAATCCGGTAATTTTAGCGGCAGCCGCCCAGGATTACGACGGTTTTTATGACTATGAGATCGATGTGCGTCAGGCGCTGCTGGCGCCGCCCTTCGCCCATGTGATCTCCTTCCTTCTCAGCGGGGAAAACCAGGAGCGGACCCTTCGTTCGGCCCAGCGCCTGGCCGCTACATTGGAAGGGTGCTTTTGGGGGCCTTATGCCGCCTTGCGTGCTCCGGTGCTGGGGCCTGCACCGCCGGCCATTCAGGTGCTCAACCGAAAGTACCGTTATCAGGTGTCCTTCCGGGGCAAGGATGACGCCGTGACCCGCCGCCTGGTGATGGATCTTCTCCGGGCCTTTTATGGGGATTCAGCCAACCGGGGTATTACCCTGGTGGCCGACATCGATCCCTATTCCTTATAAATCTAAGATACCCATTTTATATCACGAAGGAGTTTTGAAAATGGCAATTCGTACCATTGTCACTGAAGGGGACAGCTGCCTTACGAAGGTATGCCGTCCTGTCACCGATTTCAACGACCGTCTCCATATGTTGCTGGACGATATGCGGGACACCCTGGAAAAAGCCGAGGGAGCTGGTCTGGCCGCGCCTCAGGTGGGCATTCTCCGCCGGGCCGCTTTGATCATGGACGGCCAGGGTGGTTATATCGAGCTGATCAACCCGGTGATCACCTGGGAAGAGGGAAGCCAGGATGGCCCCGAGGGCTGCCTCAGCGTTCCCGGCCGCTACGGCATGGTGGAACGGCCTCAGCGGGTCACCGTCCGCTTCCAGGACAGAAACGGCAAGGATCAGGAGATCCATCTGGAGGACTTCCTGGCCCGGGCCGCCTGCCATGAGATCGACCATCTGGATGGTTTGCTGTACACCCGCCTGGTGACAAAATATCTGAACCCTGAGGATTTTGAATGATGCGTATTGTTTATATGGGAACGCCGGAATTTGCCGTGGCCCCCTTGGAAGGGCTGTTGGAAATGGGGGAAACTGTGGTGGGGGTCTTTACCCAGCAGGACAAACCCCAAGGCCGGGGCATGAAAATGGCGCCGCCGCCGGTGAAAAAGGCGGCGCTGGAGCATGATCTTCCGGTGTTTCAGCCCCAGAGTTTCAAAACGGAGGAAGCATTCCAGCAGCTGAAAGACCTGGAGCCCGATCTGGTGGTGGTGACGGCCTATGGGCAGATTTTGCCCAAGCAGGTGCTGGAGCTGCCCCGGTACGGCTGTGTCAATGTTCACGCTTCTTTGCTCCCTGATTATCGGGGGGCCAGCCCCATTCAGCAGGTGATTTTGCGGGGAGAGACCAAAACCGGCGTGACCATCATGCAGATGGACCGGGGACTGGATACCGGGGATATTTTGCTCATGCGGGAGATCCCCATCGAGCCCCGGGAGACGGCGGACAGCCTTCATGACAAACTGGCTGTGCTGGGCAAAGAGACTTTGTGCCTCTTTATGGAAAAACTGAAAAAAGGGGAGATCACTCCGGAACCTCAGCCCAAAGAATGCCGGTTTTATGCGCCGCTGATCAAAAAGCAGGACGGGCAGATCCATTTTACCGAAAGTGCTGTGACAATCGACCGGATGGCCCGGGGCCTGACACCCTGGCCGGGAATTTTCACCACTTTCCAGGGGAAGACTATCAAATTGTTCGGAATTCATGTGAAAGAGGGGTCTGGCGGTGAGCCGGGAGCCATCCTGGATTGCTCGCCGGAAGGACTGACGGTGGCCTGTCCCGATGGGCAGGTGGTCATCGACCAGCTTCAGGCCCCCGGGGGAAAGAGAATGGCCTGTGTTGACTATTTCAGAGGGCATCCGTATAATAAGGACGACCGTTTCGAATAGCAGAAAGGACGATCTTCATGTTTTTTGATTATTACTATCTGGTCCTGGTCATGCCTGCCATTTTGTTTGCTTTGTGGGCCCAGGCGCAGGTGAGCGGAACATTTGCAAAGTTTTCCAAAGTGCGCACCATGCGGGGCCTTACCGGCGCCCAGGCGGCAGAAGCCGTTTTGCGGGCCGGAGGCGTTTATGATGTGCGTATCGAGCGCATTTCCGGCAACCTCACCGACCATTTCGATCCCCGGGCCAAGGTGATCCGCCTGTCCGATTCGGTATATGACAGCCCCAGTGTGGCGGCCGTGGGCGTTGCGGCCCACGAAGCGGGCCACGCCGTGCAGCATGCTCAGGATTATTTCCCCATCAAGGTGCGTTCGGCCATCATCCCGGTGACCCAGATCGGCTCTTCTCTGGCTCTGCCTTTGATCATCATCGGCCTGCTGCTTTCCAGCCTGAATCTGGTTTATCTGGGCATCGCCTTTTTCGGTCTGTCCACCGTGTTCCAGGCAGTGACTCTGCCGGTGGAGTTTGACGCTTCCCGTCGGGCCATTGCCACACTGGGCAGTGAGGGACTTTTGTCTCCGGCAGAGCTGCCTGGGGCCAAAAAGACCCTGCGGGCCGCTGCTCTCACCTATGTGGCAGCGCTGGCCGTCTCCCTGGCCCAACTGCTTCGGCTGCTGCTGGTCTTTGGCGGCCGCCGGGACGACTGATGGCCGTTTCGGCCCGCTCCGCCGCTTTGGAAGGGCTGAAAGCCTGGCGGCTGCGGGGAACCTGGCCCGATCAGTTTGTGAAAAAAGAGCTGCCCGCTCTGGGCCTTTCTCCAAAGGACAAGGGCCTTTCGGTGCAGCTGCTATATGGCACCATCCAGAATTTGCAGCGTATTGATTTTTATATCGGCTGCTATTCCTCGGTGAAATTGCGCAAGATAATGCCCCAGGTGCTGGACTGCCTGCGGCTGGGGGTTTATCAGCTGGTGTTTTTGGAAAAGATCCCCGTCAGCGCCGCAGTGAACGAGTCGGTGAACCTGGCCAAGAAGGCCGGGGGAGCACGGGCGGGCGGCTTTGCCAACGCCATTTTGCGGAAAGTGGCTTCCCAGCGGGAAAACTTGCCGGAAGTGACTGGGGAGGATGCCCCGTCCCGCATGGCGGTCTATTATTCCCATCCTCTGTGGTTCGTCCGGCGGATGGTCTCTCTTTTGGGAGAAGAGGAGACCCGCGAGCTTCTGGAGGCCGACAATATGACGCCGCCTGTGACCGCCCGGGTCAACCGGCTTCGTCTGACAGGAGAAGAGCTGGTCGCCCGGTTGGCAGAGGAAGGGGTCACGACCCATCTTCATCCCTGGCTGCCCGACTGCATCGTTTTTGAAACAGGGGGCGACCTGACGAGCATCCACTCTTTTGCAGAGGGGCTGTTCTACATCCAGGACGCTGCCAGTCAGCTTCCGCCCTGGGCACTGGACATCCGGCCGGGGGAGAATGTGGTGGATGTGTGCGCCGCCCCCGGCGGCAAAACCCTCATCGCCGGACAAATGCAGCAAGGGCAGGGGAGGCTCATTGCCATGGATCTCCACCCCTTCAAATGCCGCCAGCTGGAGGAGACCGGAAAACGCATGGGGCTGGAGCAGCTCTCTGTGCGCTCCTGGGATTCCACCACGGCCGCTTCCGATCTTCTGGCGCAGGTGGATAAAGTGATCTGCGATGTACCCTGCTCGGGTCTGGGTATTTTGCGGAAAAAGGCCGATATCCGCTTCAAAAAAGAGGAAGAACTTTCGGATCTGCCTCAGATCCAGGGGAAGATCCTGGAGGCTGCCGCCTCCTATTGCCGCCCTGGTGGAAGGCTGGTCTATTCCACCTGCACCATTCTGCCGGAGGAAAACCAGAACGTTGCGGATGCCTTTCTATCAGAGCACCCGGATTTTGAAAGAACGCCCTTCCGCCTGCCGGAGCCGGTAGGGGAAACGGACGGACAACTGACTCTCTGGCCGCAGCGCCATGGGACGGATGGATTTTACATTTGCCGCATGAAACGGAAGGAACTATGATCGATTTAAAATCACTGACGCAGGAGGAACTGACGCAAGCTCTCAAGGAGATGGGCGAACCGGCGTTTCGGGGCAAGCAGGTGTTCACATGGCTCTATCGCGGTGTTACTTCCTTTGATGAGATGAGCAATCTGCCGAAGGCCCTCAGGGAAAAGCTGAAGGAGCAATGTATCCTGACGGTACCCACTGTGGCCCGGAAGCAGGTTTCAAAGCTGGATGGTACGATCAAATACCTTTGGGAGCTGGCGGACGGGAACTGCATTGAAACGGTTTTGATGCAGTACCACCATGGAAATACCGTATGTGTTTCCAGTCAGGTTGGCTGTCGGATGGGCTGTGCTTTTTGCGCGTCTACAATTGCTGGCAAGGTAAGAGACCTTACACCATCAGAGATATTGGATCAGGTCATTTTCACGCAGAAGGACGCAGGACTTCCAATCAGCAACATCGTACTTATGGGCATCGGCGAACCGATGGACAATTTGGATAATGTACTGCGTTTTTTGGAGCTTGTGAATCACCCGGACGGTTTGAATATCGGGATGCGCCACATCTCTCTTTCTACCTGCGGCGTGATTCCGGGCATTGACCGGCTGGCGGAGCTGAATTTGCAGCTGACGCTGTCGGTATCTCTCCATGCGCCGGACAGCGAGACCCGGTCGAAGATCATGCCGGTGAACCGCGCCTACGATGTGGAGAAGCTGTTTGACGCCTGCCATCGGTATTTTGAAAAAACAGGGCGGCGGATTTCCTTTGAGTACGCCATGATCGACGGAGTCAATGACCATGACTGGCAGGCGGACCTCATTGCAAAAAAGCTGCGGGGAATGCCGGGACACGTAAACCTGATTCCTCTGAACGATGTGGAGGAAAGCCCGCTGAAGCCATCCCGGCGTGTGGCGGCGTTCCAAAAACGGCTGGAAGCCCATGGCTTGACTGCTACGGTGCGCCGGAGCCTTGGCGGCGAT
>CALLCY010000164.1:0-27673 GCA_938000015.1 uncultured Clostridia bacterium | reverse complement strand
TAAACAGGTCTTACTCTCTTTTCCTCATCTGTAACACATCATTGACAAACCTACATCCACTCCCTGGATCTATAAAATATCAAATAGCATAAACCCCACGGTGTTGATGGCAAAATTGGCAAACATATGGGTGACCCAGGAGGTATAGATGCTTTCGCTTTTTTCGTTGAGAAAATTGAAAATGCACCCTCCCACAAAAAGTCCTGCAAGCAGCACCAAAAATACCCACCAAGAAAACATCCCGGCCAGCATTCCCCCATGGTAAAAGGCAAACAGCGTCGGGCTAAAAATATAGGCCAGTTTCCGTCCGATATAGGGTTTCAACGAAAGAAAGGCAAAGCCCCGAAAGAAAAATTCCTCCAGAAAGGAATTGGCCAAGGAGATATACAAGGATACGAAGATGAAATTCTCACCGGTGATGCCGTGCTTTTCCTGCAAGGTGCCCGTCACCTGAGAAAAATCCACAAAGCCCTTTGTGCACAGATATCCGCCCACGATCACCCCATAAATCAAAAGCCCCAGTATCCCGGCCTGTACCATGGTTTTCCCATTCAGGCAAAACAACTTTCTCAAAAGGGGCCGTTCCTCTTTGTTCCACCCAAAATAAAAAAGAGGGATCATCAGGAAAAAGAAGATTTTCACCAGCACCTTTGGCACATAGTCCGGCTGGAGAAAGGCGTCCACCAGCGTCACGGCCAAAGAAAGGAAGGCCGCCGACAACACAATATAAAGCCCTTGCTGCCGCTTTCTGGTCATCCTCTTCCCTCCCCTTCCATTGAATAATACTTCTTATTTCAGCAGATAAACCACAAAGTCCACTGTCATCACCAAAGCCAGAGCGCCTGTGAGCCAAGCCAGGACCCTGTCCGGTATGCGCCGGGCCAGCTTATAAAACAGCGGCTGGATCACATAAAGAAACAACAATCCACCCAAACCAAAGCGGATAGAGGGAGACAGAGCGATCCGCCCTTGAAAATTGATCTTGTAATCCACATAGGTCTGCCAGGGCCAACTGCCCACGGTGTACTCCATCCAATAGGTAGCGGCCAGCTCGATGGCTGTGGCCACCGTCATGCATCCCAAAAAGACCAATCCCACTTGCAGCCATCGCCGGGCGCCTTTGGCCGGCTTTTGCACATACCGGCCAAAGCACAGCAGAAAAACCAAAGCCCCAATGCCGTAAATGGGTAAATAGGGACCAAACAAAATCCCCCGGTTGGAAAATCCCCACCGGTAAACCACCACTTCCAAGAACACTTCATAGAGCCAGCCAATGACACAATACAGGAAAAAATACAAATAGATCTCCTGCAGTTTGCGCAGCGGGGTGATGCTTTTGTAAGAACGCCGTTTCATTCCGGTGTATTTCATCTTGAGCCTCCTGCCTGGGAAGTCATTTAATTTTGTTGTTTTATTATACTATGGCTTTCCTCTTTTTGTCTACCAACTGCAAAAGAAAACAGGCGGCCAAAGGCCGCCTGGGCATATCGCAAAAGTGTCTAAAAGCCACTTTTGCGAGTTTTTGCAAGAGACTGCATGCACGCCTTTGGCGCACACTGATCCCTTGAGAAGTGTAAAAACCGACGCACCGGTCGCCGGTTTTTACGAATTGATGAGGGGTAGGGCAAACGGTTTCTTTTTGCTATATAGATCTTCCAATAGTGTAAAACAGGCGGCCAAAGGCCGCCTGTTCTGTCTGTTCTTTCTTTAGGACGCAGGGTTCCGGGTCACATCCAATGCCTTGGCTACCCCGTCCACCGCCTGGCTGTCATAGGTGATGGTGACGCTGTCGCCGGTGTTGAGCACCGGGAGCGAGGTGTTTTGTTCCACAGACATGGCAAAATACTGGGGATAACCGATGATCTTGAAATAATACCAGGTGTACCCGCCCACCACAGCGGAACGGATTTCTTCAATGGAACCGCTGGCCTGCTGTGTTTCCTGTGGCACATAGCTGCTGTCGGCCTGCATGGTCTGGGTGTACTTCTTCTCACATTCCGCCACGGTGTCCCCCACCGCTACCCGCTGGTAGTTTGCCACATTGACCATGGCGTACATCTTCACCAAACCGGAGCTGTCTTTGAGAGACATAAAGTAAGTGGGCTGGTTGTTGATGTTAAGCAAAATGGGGAAGGTTGCCGTATACCCCAGGTCCTCCACCGCCCCTTGAGCCGAGGACTGGGCCGACTGTTCGGTGGCGCCGGAAACCGGATAAAACTTGGCTTCCTTGGTCCGCTGGTTGCACAGCAAAAAGCCGATGTTGGACTGATCGCTGCTCACCGAAGTGACGCCGGTATAGACGAACACATCGTCATTCATGGCGATGTAGTTGTAATCCTCGGTGGTGCGGGTGACGCCCCGCTGGCCGATATAGGCATTGAAGAAACCGTCATTGAAAGCACCGTAATAATCGTACTGCTCCACCAAGAGATCTGCGGGACAAATATGATCGGCCCAAGAGGGCACATCGGCCAGATCATAATAGGTATGGCCGCCGGTAACGGCATTGACAAACACAGCCCCCACCACATCGGTGCCGCCCAACATACCGATTTTGTTTTTCAATCGGGGTGCCACAAAGTAGGGTGTGCCGTCGTCATCCACTTCCAGGCTGGGCTCGCCCAGCAGCATGGTAGGATAGCGGAAGCGCATATACCGCTCAATGTTCCGGCCAAAATATTCCGAAGGAGAATACTTCATCCCCTGCTCCAGCCGAACCAGCTGGGTTTCCTGAGTCACCATATCGATCATGATATAGCCGGGCAGACCCTCTTTCCGGTTGGTCAGCCATTTGAAGAAGCTGGCGTATTCCAGCTGGGTCACCCGCATGGGCCGGTTCTGGTAATTGATCTGGATATAATCGTCGGACACTTCAAACTGAGAAACCAGGGACTTTTGCTCCTCGTTGTTGGTGGCGGCCAGCTCGCCCATTTTCCGGTCTCCCAGCCGCTGGGCGCTTTCGGTGTCCAGCATGGGGATCTGGTCATAGGTGATCTGGGGAATGTCCTGGGTGAAGTTCCCCTCCTCCACCCGAAGCAAACTACTGTACCGGGATGCGTTGAAGAGCTTCAGAGAGAGCACGCTGAACAGCACCAGCAGCACCGCCAGCAATGCGGCGATGAGCAGCGGAAAAAAGGAATAGAGTTTCTTTTTTCTCCCCTGCATCCCTTTTTCCTCCACATAAGAGGAGACGATGGGAATACGGGCCAAAAACCATACGCCCATGAGAAGAATGGCAAAGAAATAAAATTCCCTGGATTGCAGGGAAATCGGGGGCAAAAAGACATAAAAGACCGCAAACCCCACCACCAAAGCGATGAGCAAGGCCAAGCCTTCTCCCCGAAGGTACTTGCTTTTTTTCATGGATGCAACCCCTCCCGGCTCACGGCCTATTGCTTTTTCATGGAATAGATCACCTGGGTCAGGCTTTCCAGATCCTCATTGCCATAGTATTCGATGGTAATCCGGCCTTTTCCCTTGCCCTGGCTGATGCTGATTTTGCGACCGGTGACCTGGGCCAACCGATGCTCCAGCTCATCAATATAGATCTGTCCTTCATCCAGGATGGGTTCCTCTTCTTCCCCCTGATCCAGCTGCTCCAGCCGCTTCACCAGTTTTTCGGTCTGGCGCACCGAAAGGCCATAGGTGAGCACCGTTTCCGCCGCTTTGATCAGGGTTTCTTCTTTGGAAAGACCCAGCAGCGTACGAGCGTGGCCCTGGGACAGCTCCCCGGTGCGCACCAGCTCCCGTACCGGCTCCGGCAATCCCAAAAGGCGCAGGGCATTGGCCACCGCCGGGCGGCTCTTACCCACCTTCCGGGCCACTTCTTCCTGTGTCATGTGGAACCGGTCCATCAGTTCCCGGTATCCTTCCGCTTCTTCCAAAGGATTCAGATCTTCCCGCTGGAGATTTTCGATCATGGCCATTTCAAAGGCCAGTTTGTCATCGGCCTCCACCACCATCACCGGCACCTTATCCAAACCGGCCAGGCGGCAAGCCCGCCAGCGCCGCTCCCCGGCTATGATCTGATAACCGGTATCGGTTTTGCGCACGGTAATGGGGCTGATCAGCCCGTTCTCCCGGATGCTTTCGGCCAACTGCGCCAACGCTTCCTCCCCAAAATCCCGCCGGGGCTGGTTCGGATTTGGTTCGATCTGCCGCAATTCCACCTGGGAGACTGTTCCCTGTGTTTCGGTGAGCTCTTCTCCAAAAAGCGAGCCCAGGCCCTTTCCCAAGCCTTTATGTCCTGCTGCCATAGGGTATTCCTCCTCTCCCCTTCTGCGACTACTGATTCCGGCGGAGGAATTCCTCCGCGATGGCCTGATAGGCCTCGGCTCCCCGAGAGGTGCGCTCATAGGCCAAAATGGGCATCCCGTGGCTGGGGGCTTCCGACAGCCGCACATTCCGGGGCACCACTGTGCGATACACTTTTTCCCCAAAGAACCGTTTGATCTCCTCGGCCACCTGAATGGTCAGATTGGTGCGGCCATCGTACATGGTGAGCACAATCCCTTCGATATCGATCTGGGGATTGAGGGATCTTTTAACAGTACGAATGGAATTGACCAGCTGGCTCAACCCTTCCAAGGCATAGTACTCACACTGCATCGGCACCAGCACTTGCTGGCAAGCCACCAGGGAATTGACGGTGAGCACCCCCAGAGAGGGCGGGCAATCGATAAAGATAAAATCATATTGAGGCGCCAGTTCGTCCAGCGCCTCTTTCAGCCGGTGTTCCCGTCCCTCCACTGTGGCCAGCTCCACTTCCACTGCCGCCAGGTTGATGTGAGCCGGCAGCACATCACACCATTTGGTATGCAGAATGGCATCTTTCGCCTGCACTTCCCCAGTGATCACATCGTAAACACTCCGGCGCACCCGTTCGGTAAGCCCAAAACCCGAAGTGGCATTGGCTTGTGGGTCAAAATCACACAGCAGGACTTTTTTCCCCAGGCTACCCACACAGGCCGCCAGATTTACTGCGGTAGTGGTCTTTCCCACACCGCCTTTTTGATTTGCAACTGCCAGTATTTTGCCCATTTTCTCCTCCGCCGCTCTATTTTTCTTCTTTTTTCCCCATAAAGAGGCATTTTCAAAATTTTTTCGTCTTTTTCTATTATAATGCCTAAACCCAAAAGCCGCAAGAGCGCAAAAGCTCACAGAGCGATTTTTCTCCCTTTTCTTCTCCCTTTTTCCGTTGTTTCATGTGAAACATAAAAAAATGTTCCATGTGAAAATGTTTCACATGGAACAAAAACAGAGAGGATCAAAAGGTTATGGAGAAACGCTGCCCGTCCCGGTGGGGGCGGCAGCGGGGATACGGATGGTAACCACCATTTCCTCCCCTTCATACCGGCGCTGCATAGCCGCTCCAACACCAGCCTGACCCAGGGTCTCCACCGCCCGGCTCAAGGTGTTGATGAAGAGGCGCACATCGCCCAGCATTTTGGGGCGGGAACGAAGGCCTTTCTGCCCCGTTTGGCGCAAGGATTCCACATACCGCTCCAGCTGTGCCACCGTCCATTCATGACGGACGGCGGCTCGGGCCGCCTGCAGCTGCTGCTCCCCATTTTCCAGCCGGAGAAGAGCCCGGGCATGACGCTCGCTGAACCGGTATTGCCGGAGAAGAGCGATGACCTCCGGCGGCAGGCGCAGCAGGCGCAGCTTGTTGGCAATGGCCGACTGGGTCTTCCCCAGCTTGTCCGCTGCCTGCTGCTGTGTCAGCCCATGGACATGGATCAGTCGGGCGATGCCCTGGGCTTCTTCGTAAAAATCCAAGTCCTGTCGCTGGAGATTTTCCGCCAAAGCCAACACAGAGGAATCCTGATCGCTGGAGGGTAGCACATAACAGGGCACGGTATGTAGTCCGGCCCCTCGGCTGGCCCGCAGCCGCCGTTCCCCGGCAATGAGTTCATAGCCCTCCTCTGTCTCCCGCACGGTGAGAGGGTTGATGAGCCCATACTGCCGGATGCTGGCCGTCAGCTCTTCCAAAGCCTTCTCATCAAAAAACTTCCGGGGCTGGTTGGGATTGATGTGGATATCCTCCACCTGCAAAAACCGCAGGGGTTGATTTTCCCGGCTTGTCCGCCGAAGAGAGAACCGTTCCAGCATGTCCATCACCTCCATGGTGACATTTTATCAACATTCTTTCGCAAAAAGTGTCACATGGGGAGAGCGAAAAACAGAAACTTTTGTCGAAACCTCCCCCCTCCCCCAGCGGCGAGCCGCCGCAGGCAAACTTTCTTTGCCTAAGCCGATCGAGCCACCCAAGGCAAAGAGAGGAACGGCTGTCCCGCCACGGCCCCCCTTACAAAGGGGCGCTTTCGATCTTGGCATAACGCCGGGGATAGGCCGGCGGGGTGCTTTTCACCTTTTCAATCACCACCACCTGATGGTGCACATCGGTGCCGGGCAGCTGGTAACTCCGCTGTTCCTTCAGCTGTCCTCCCAGGGTGCGGATGGCTTTTTGCGCCCCCTGGATCTCCTGCTCGGCGCTTTCGTTCTGGCTCTTCATGGCCAGGAACAATCCGCCGGGACGGACAAAGGGCAGACACAGCTCACAAAGGACATTCATGGGCGCCACGGCCCGGGATACAGCGATGTCGAACTTCTCCCGCAGCTGCTTCTGCCGGGCCGCTTCTTCCGCCCTCCCGGCCATGGTCTCAGCCGGAAGTCCCATAGCATCGCACACTTCCTGCAAAAAATCCACCCGCTTTTTCCGGCTGTCCAGCAACAGGAACCGGGCGCTGGGCCGGGCAATCTGCAAGGGAATGCCGGGGAACCCTCCCCCGCTTCCGATATCAATGACCCGCTTGCCTTCAAAATCCCCACAGGAAAGCTGGAACAGACAATCCAGCATATGACGCACGGCCACCTGATCCGGCTCGGTAATGGCCGTCAGGTTCATCACCTGGTTTTTCTCCAGCAGCAGCCGGGTGTATTCCTCCAGCCCTTGCAAAGCCCCTTCGGGCAAGGGAATGTTCCATGTGAAACATCCCTGGGCGATCACATCGGTAAAACTCATCTCATTTCCCCCTTTGCCCCAGTAAAATCATCAGCGCCGCAATGTCCGAAGGGCTAACCCCCGAAATCCGGGAGGCCTGGCCCAGGCTCCGGGGCCGGAGAGCGTCCAGCTTCTGCCGGGCCTCCAGCCGCAAAGTAGACATGGACAGATAATCCAGATCCTCCGGCAAGCGCTTTTCCTCCAGTTTTTTGTGTTCTTCCACCTGGCGCAGTTCCCTTTGGATATACCCCTGGTACTTGGTCTGGATCTCCACCTGCTCCCGCACTTTTTCCGAAAGGAGCGGGCGGTTCAGGTCCAAAGGAGCCAGGCAGTCATAGCTGATCTCGGGACGCCGCAGCAGATCGCTAAGCAGAATCCCCTGCCCCACCGGTGCACTGCCCCGCTCTTCCAACACCTTGGCCAAAGCTGGGCCGGAAACGGCGGTCTTTTGAAGCCGGCGAATCTCTTGTGCCGCCTGGTCATAGTCCCGCTGCATCTTGTCCAGCCGCTCCTGAGAAACCAAGCCAATGGCATGGCCTAGCGGCATCAGACGGGCGTCCGCATTGTCCTGGCGTAGCAGCAGCCGGTATTCCGAACGGGAAGTCATCATGCGATAAGGCTCGTTGGTGCCCTTGGTGACGATATCATCGATCAGAGTGCCAATGTAGCCGTCGGAGCGGGCCAACACCACCTCTTCCCTTCCCTCCAGGAATCGGGCGGCATTGACACCGGCAATGAGACCCTGACCTGCTGCTTCCTCATAACCGGAAGTGCCGCAGATCTGTCCGGCCGCATACAGTCCGGGCACACCCCGCACGCCCAAACCAGAGGTGAGCTGCGTGGGGTCCAGGCAGTCGTATTCGATGGCATAGCCTGGTCGCATGATCTCCACTTTCTCCAATCCCGGCACGGTGCGCAGGAAAGCCAGCTGCACATCCTCCGGAAGTGAGGTGGAAAGCCCCTGCAAATACATCTCACCAGAATTTTTTCCACAAGGCTCGATAAAGACCTGGTGTCTTTCTTTTGTGGAAAATCTAACAATTTTGTCCTCAATAGACGGACAGTATCGAGGCCCCACTCCCTGGATCTCTCCCCCATACAACGGAGACCGATCCAAAGATTTTCGGATGATCTCATGGGTATGGCTGTTGGTGTAAGTCAGATAGCACAGGCTGTCGTTATAGAGTTGCCCCTGAAATCCAAAAGAAAAAGGACGGGGCGGCTCATCTCCCCGCTGCACCTCCAAGGCAGAAAAGTTGATGGAGCGGGCATCCACCCGGGCCGGAGTGCCGGTTTTGAACCGGCGGGTGCGTAAGCCAAGTTTTTCCAGTGACTCAGTGAGGTGGGTAGCAGCGGCCAGACCGTCCGGGCCGGAGAGGATATTCTGCTCTCCGATAAAAATACGACTGTTGAGGAAGGTACCAGTGCACACCACCACCGCCCGTGTCTCATAAAGGGCGCCACCCACGCACAGCACGCCGGAGACCTTTCCTTCCTGGGTGAGGATCTCCGCTGCCTCTCCCTGGCGAATGGACAGGTTCTCGCAGTGCTCCAGAACTTCTTTCATATACTGCTTGTAAGCGGCCCGGTCGGCTTGAGCCCGGGGAGAATGGACAGCCGGACCTTTTCCCCGATTGAGCATGCGGAACTGAATGCCACAGGCATCGGCAGCCCGTCCCATTTCTCCGCCCAGGGCGTCGATCTCCCGCACCAGCTGGCCCTTGGCGGTGCCGCCGATGGAAGGGTTACAGGGCATATTGCCCACGCTGTCCAGATTGGTGGTGATCATCAGGGTGCGATGGCCCAGCCGGGCCGCGGCCAGCGCCGCCTCGATACCGGCATGGCCTCCTCCGATAACCACCACTTCATATGTTCCTGCCATATAAGACATGACTGTTCTCCTATTTTCCTACGCAAAACCGGGAGAAAATACCGTGGACGATATCCTCGCTCACTGCATCTCCCAGCACTTCATCCAAAAGCCGTACAGCCTCTTCCCCGTCGGCCAGAAAGGCATCGGCGGTAAAGCCCATGGCGGCACTTTGCGCGGCCATGCGGCAGCTCTCCGCCGCCTTGCCCAGCAAGGCCGCCTGCCGGGCGCTGGTCACCAGGGTCTCTCCCTTCCCCTGGGTCAGCCCCGCCAGCCACTGGCAAAGATCCGATACCCCTTCGCCGGTTTTGGCCGACAGGCGGAATACCTTGGGAAAAGCCTGTTCCACTTCCGGGAAATCCAAGGCCCCCTTGTCCCATTTGTTCAGAATGGCGGCCCGCTCTAATCCCTGAGCGGTCTCCATCACCTGACGGTCCTCTTCGGTCAAGGGAGACGAACCGTCAAAGACGCAAAGCACCAGCCGGCTTTCCCGGGCGCTCTCCCGGGCTTTGTCGATTCCCATCTTTTCCGCCTGGCTGGAGGTTTCCCGCAATCCGGCTGTGTCAGACAGCCGCAGCACGGTATCCCCGCAGCGCACCGATTCGGTAACCACATCCCGTGTAGTGCCTGCCTCATCGGTGACAATGGCCCGTTCATATCCAGCCAGACTGTTGAGCAAGGAGGATTTTCCCACATTGGGCCGTCCCAGAATGGTCACCGGCAGCCCTTCCTTCAGCACTCTTCCCCGCTGGAAGCCCTGATAGAGTTTTTCCAGCTCTGCGGTACATTCCTCCAGCACCTTCCGGGCCTCTTCGTTGACAAAGGGGTCCAGATCCTCATCGGGATAATCGCACACGGCATAAAAATGGGTCAGTTGCTGAAAGATCTTTTCCCGCATCTGACGGATGGGCCGGGAGATCCCCCCTTGCAGCAAAGAAGCTGCATTTTTAGCGGCGGCAGCCGACTGGGACTCGATGAGATCGGCCACGGCCTCCACGCCGGTAAGATCCAGCTTTCCAGCCAAAAAGGCCCGCTTGGTGAATTCCCCCGCCTGAGCCGGACGGGCGCCCAGTTCCATGGCCCGCTCCAGAATACAGGCTACCACCGCCTGGGAACCATGGCAGAAGATCTCCAGCAGATCCTCCCCGGTGTAACTGGACGGCCCGGGATAGCAGCAGGCCAGGCACAGGTCCAAAGCCCTGCCATCCCCGGCCCGCACCTGACCATAGCGCATGGTGTAAAAAGGCCCCTGGCTCATCTTCCCCCCTTTGGTGGGGAAAAACAGGTCATCGGCCAACGCAAAGGCCTGGGGACCGCTGATGCGGCAGATACCGATGGCCCCGGGCAATGTGCCGCCGGAATAGGCGGCGATGGTATCTTCCATCATGGTGCTTTCTCCTTTCCAATGCAGAAAAAAGGGGGCGGGGGCGTTAAAGCCCCGCGCCCCTCTGGGTCACTTGGTTATTGATCCTGATGGCTCCGTCCACCTTTGTTGGGACGGCTGCCCCGGTTTTCCCGGGCGCCTTCCGGCACCACGATCACCTTTCGATTGGGCTCCACGCCCACCGAATGGGTGCTCACCCCTTCATAATCCTGAAGGGCCGAATGGATGATCCGCCGCTCCTGGGGATTCATCGGCTCCAGAGCCATGCTGCGCTTATAACGCAGGGCTTTCTGGGCGGTGTTCACCGCAAGCCGTTCCAGAGTGGCCTGCCGCTTGGCCCGATAATTTTCGGTATCCAGCACCAGATGCCACCGTTTTTCCTCGTTTTTATTGGCAACGATGTTGGTGAGATACTGGATGGCGTCCAGGGTATCCCCTCTCCGGCCGATGACAGAGCCCATGTTCTGACCCACCAGATTGAGACGGATGGTCTCTTCTTCGGGGCACACCGAGCACTCCACCTGAGCTTCCACCCCAAAGCGGGTCAGGAGCCCTTCCAAAAAGTCGATGGCGGTATCGGCGGGAGAAGTTTCGTAGCTCACCCGCACCACAGCGGGCTGGGCGCCGATGCCGAAAAAGCCATTTTTGCCCTTTTCCAGCACTTCCACCGTCACATCGTCCCGTTCTTTCCCCAGCTGTGCAAGGGCATTGGCCACCGCCGCTTCGATGGATTCGCCCTTTGCTTCTACACTTTTTACCATTTCAAACACCCTTTGTGCACTTTAAACTTGCTCATCGTCCTGGGAGGAGTCCTTTGTTTCCTTGGTCTTTCCGGACTGCTTGCCCTTCTCCTTGCCCGATTTGGCCTGCTGGCTCTGTTCCAGCCGCCGCTGGGCCATTTGTTCCTGACGGAGCTTCTTTTTCTCTTCCTGCTCGGCGATCATCTGAGCTTCCTTCTCCCGGCCCTTCTTAATAAAGTAAGGGGTGAGGATCAGCTCCTGGATCACGGAAAAGATGTTGCGGGAGATCCAGTAGACCCCCAGACCGGCGGGAAGGATAAAGCCGAAATAGATGGACATAGCCGGCATCATCACATTCATCATGGCGGCAGAGGCATTGGCCGAAGCATCCTGCACCACCCCCTGACGCTTCTGCATCAGGCGCATGACATAGCTTTGCAAAAAGGCGGTAGCGCCCGACAAAATGGGCACGACCCACAAAATGTTGAATTCCTTAAAAGACGGGGTCAAAGCCAGATTGATGCCCAAGAAATTGAAATCCACCTTCATCAGCCCGTCAAAGTGCTGGCTGAGCAGGTTGAAATTGTCGAAATACTGGGCGACCACCTGGGCCTGCATCTGAATGGTGCTCTGGCCTTCGATGTTCAGAAGTTCGGCCATCTTGGCGATTTCTTCAGGGCTCAGGCCCATGAAGTACCGCAGAGGCTGGGCCACCACATAATAAAGACCCATCATGATGGGCAGTGTCAGCAGCATGGGCAGACAGCCGGACAGGGGGCTGACCCCCTCCTCATCATAGAGCTTCTGCACTTCCTGAGCGTATTTTTCCCGATTGTTGGCGTACTTTTTTTGCAGCTCCAGCATCTTGGGCTGGATGCGCTGCACATCCATCATGCCCTTTTTCTGTTTCCAGTTAAAGGGAAGCAGGATGATCTGGGTCAAAAGGGTGAAGAGGATAATGGAAAGGCCGTAACTGCCCACCCCTTCATAGATAAAGCGCATAACGTATCCGAAAGGGACCGCTATAAAATCAAGCATAGGTCTTCTCCTTCTGCCAAATTGCAGAATCCTGTCAAAGGCCCATCCCCGGCAGAGGGACGGACATTCTTTTATTACGGCACCGGATCATATCCGCCCCTGCAAAACGGGTTGCAGCGCAATATGCGCCACAGAGCCAGAGCGCCGCCCTTCAAAAGGC
The DNA here is from genome assembly GCA_938000015.1 of uncultured Clostridia bacterium. GTDB lineage: Bacteria > Bacillota > Clostridia > Oscillospirales > Butyricicoccaceae > Pseudobutyricicoccus. The sequence goes on along the minus strand of CALLCY010000164.1, from coordinate 15,478 downwards.
CGTATTTCTCAATCGCCTCCAAGGCGTATTGAGAGCAGGTGGGAACAAAGCGGCAGGTAGGGGCTCGTTTCAGCCCGGACAGCCGCCTTCTGTAAAACCGTATGAGTGCAAGTACCAGATTTTTCATTTCACTTTTTCAAAAGGCCCAGTTTGGAAAACAGATCCATCATATCCTGCTGCAAAGCAGCAAAAGAACATTTCATGCACCGGGACCTGGCCACGATGACGATATCATAGCCCGGGGCAAATTGGCTCTCCTGAAGGCGGTAAGCCTCCCGAATCCGGCGGCGCATCCGATTGCGCTGCACCGCGCCCCCCAGCTTGACGCTGCAGGTAATCCCCATGCGGCTGATGGTTTTGAGCCGGTTCTTTCTGGCATAGACCACCAGACTGGGGGCCGCCGCCGATTTCCCCCTGGCATAGAGGGCCCGGAACCGGTTATTTTCACAAAGGGACTGGGTATGCTGCATAATGAAAAGCCTCGGTATTAAAATTTAAGACCGCATGGCGCGGTCTTAGTTTTTAGTGAGAAAGCCGTACTCTGCCCTTGGCCCGTCTTCTGGCCAGAACCTTTCTGCCGTTTCTGGTCTTCATTCTCTTCATAAAGCCATGTTCCTTGCTGCGCTGGCGCTTCTTCGGCTGGTATGTTCTCAGCATTTGGCTCACCTCCCCAATGATTTTAGGTAAGACACCGGCATAAGCCTGATGTTCTCAGACGCATGCCGCTGCCTACGACAACTGCGCACTTTGTATTATAATGTGCCGGAAGCCTTTCTGTCAACCTCAAAAAGCCATCCTTTGCCTAATATTCTGGCTTTTTGGAAAGAAATTATCCCCTTGTTTTGCATTTTGTGTTATATTTACATTTAATATAACTTCTTGTATTTTTCCACTGGTTTTCCCAACAGGTTGTGGATAAACCTGTGGATTCTGTGCATAACTTGGGGACAACCTGTGACTTTCTTGTGGAAAGGTCTGTTCCCCATCAGGGAAACAGCCAATGGACCACCCGGGGAGACAGCTCCAGTCCCAGCCGGTTCTGCAAAGAAAGGGAGGCTTTGTTGTCCGGCCTGATCTGGCAGTAAGGAATTCTCCCCCGCCGGAGCAGCCAACCGATCACATGGCGCTCCAAGGCATAGCCAATGCCCTGACGGCGGAAATCAGGCATCACTTCCAGAATGCCATAGGTACCCTCTTCGTGGCAGCCGATGAACCCGGCCAGTTTTTCTTCTTTAAAGGCGCCGAAGATCTCTCCTCTGGCCAGAGTGCGGGCCAACATGGCCCGTTCGCTGTCGGCGTAGTAATGGGGGGACACCTGATCCAGCCAGGAGGGGTCCAGCGTGCGGATCACAGGCTCCTCTCCCCTTTGAGGCGGCGGGGCAGAGTGGGAATAGACGCCGTGGTAAAAATCCATCCGATTCAGACCCAGACGGCTCACCGCTTGGGGAACATATTCCTCCTGATGGCATACCAGCGTCCGACCGGGGCGACACAGCGCCACCGCTTCCTCCAAAAAGGAAGGGTCCTTTGCCGTGAGATGGTATTGATTGCAGCCGGTGTTATACAGCAGCACACCCCGCTCATCCCACTTTTCCACCTGGGCAAAGCCCCGGCGGATGCAGTCGATCATGTCGATATGGCACAGCCGGTCCTGTTCCAGTGCTTCTTCCAGCTTGTTCAGATCCATATTATCCCCACTTCCTCTGGAAAGGGCGGCCTGAGCCGCCCTTTTTGCCGTGATTTTACCGTTTGCTGCCCATCTTACCGCCTTTGGAACCGCCCAAGGCGTTGTTGGACAAAATATTGGTGTCAAAAGTCACCGTCAGTGCATCCTTTTCCCGCTTCCGCTTGATGGCCAGCCAGATCATTTTGTCCAGCAGCTCATCAAAGGCAATGCCGCTTTCCTGCCACAGATAGAAGGCCAGGGAGCCGGGAATGGTGTTGATCTCATTGATAAAGACCTCACCAGTCTCATTGTTCATCATAAAGTCGATGCGGGCCACGCCGTTGCCGTTGATGGCCCGAAAAGCCTCGGCGGCCAAGTGCTGGATCTTCTCGGTCACATCCTCCGGCAGATCGGCAGGGATCTTCCGGCTCAGGCTCTCCATTCCCTTGGAAGAGCCCTTGGAACCGCTTTCGTATTTATCCCCAAAGGTGAGGATATCGGTGGCGTTGAGAGGCTCTTCGCACACCGAGCTCTGGCACTCGTCCAGATCACCCAGCACCGAGCAGTTGATTTCCCGCAGATTGGCAACGCAGGTCTCCACAATCACCCGGTCGGCATATTCCATGGCGGTCTCCACCGCCTCCTCCAGCTGCTGCCGGTCTCTGGCTTTGTTGATGCCGATGCTGCTGCCCAGGTTCACCGGCTTGACCACCACCGGATAGCCGCCGCAGGCAGCCTCCACCCGCTGAACCTCTGCCTCGGTGTCGTGGAACCACTTTTTCTTGTGGGTCAGAATCCCCTCCACCACCGGCAGACCGGCGCTTTTGAACAGGGATTTCATGGCCCATTTGTCCATGCCCACTGCCGAAGCACACACATCGCACCCGGCATAGGGAATGTTCAGATATTCAAAGAAGCCCTGCAAGGCGCCGTCTTCCACATTGGTGCCATGGGTCACGGGCAGGATCACATCGATCTCTCCCACGGTGCTGTTTCCCAGCTTCTTGGGGGGATAGCACTGAAGGGTGGCGGTGTTTTCTCCGCCCACCAGCACCACCCGGGTGGCCTGCTTCAAAGCCGCCGGGATATCCTTATAGGTGTCGATCTGGCCCATGTGAGGACCGGTATAGAATTTGTTGTCCTTTGTGATATAAATGGGCACCGCTTCGTATTTCTCCTGATCCAAAGCGGCAATGGCCTGCATGGCCGAGATCACCGAGACCTCGTGCTCCACGCTTTTGCCGCCAAAAAAGACGCCCACGCGAATCTTCATACCCAATCCTCTCCGTTTCCATTGCAGACAAATATATCACAATTTGTTTTAAAAATAATTATTATTGCAAATAGTTTTTACTTTTTCCTGATTGCTGCCCTAGAGATGATACCACAAATCTCTCCGGAAAAAAAGAGCATGGCTTAATAGTTGTCCGGCAGGTCGTTTTCCAACAGCACAAACCGGGGCTCACCGGGCTGGCCGCAGCTTTGGGCAAAGGCCAGAGCCTGCTGCAAGGTATCGGCCACCAGTATTTTTTCCTCGGGGAACTCGGCTGCCGCCAGCCCCTGGCGGATGGGCTCAGCCTGACGGGGATTGACCAAAGCCACATAATCACAGCAAGCCGCCGCCTGTTTGCCAAACTGGAAGTTGAGATCAAACTCCCGCTCTCCCAGCTCCACCATACCGGGAGTGACCAGAATCCGCAGTCCCTGGCACATGGACAGAGTGCGCAGCGCAGCCTGGGCCCCCTTGGGGTTGGAATTATAGGCATCGTCGATGACGGTATAGTTGCTCCCACCCCGGATCAGCTGCATCCGATGGGGCACCGGCTCCAAACGGCGTACTGCGGGCTGGAGTTCCTCCAGAGAAATGCCCAGTTTATGACACACGGCAATGGCGGCGGTGATATTCTGCACATTGTGCTCGCCCAGCAGCCGGGTTTTATAGCGGAAACTCTCTCCGCCGGGGGCAGAGACGGTAAACTCCGTGCCACTTTGGGTGACGATGATATCGCTGGCTTTGTAGTCCCTCTCCCCTTCCAGGCCGTAGCGGACCACATTGCTTCCCACTTTGCGGGTGGAGATATATTCGTTATCCTCATTCAAAAAGCACAGTCCATCGGCTGGGATGGCATCATACAGCTCAAACTTGGTGTCGATAATGGTGTCCACCGTGCCGAAGCTCTCCAGATGCTGCTCCCCGATGGCGGTGATGATGCCATAGCGGGGATGAACCAGGTCGCAGATCTCCTTGATATCCCCCTTATGCCGGGCGCCCATCTCACAGAGGAAGATCTGATGGGTGGGCGAAAGCATCTCCCGCACGGTGCGCACCACGCCCAGGGTGGTGTTGTAGTTGCCTGGGGTCATGAGTACATGGTATTTGGTGGAAAGGAGGGTATTGAGAAAATATTTGGTGCTGGTTTTGCCAAAGCTGCCGGTGACGCCCACAACGGTGAGATCGGGCATACTCTCAAGCTTTTTCCGGGCATCCTCCACATAATAGCGGGCCACCATTTTTTCCACAGGGGTGTTGATGAAATTGGCCAGCAGCACCACAAGAGGTGTGCACAGCAGCACCACTCCAAAAATGGCCATGCCATAGGGCAGAATCAAACCGGGAATCAGGACCAGCACATAGAGCACTGCCGAGGTTCCCAACAGCCGCTTGACACGGGCGGTATACACCAGCGGCTTCTTGGCCTTCTTAGGCCGGTTGAGCACGCAGTAGCCCAGCAGCATCACCCCATAATAAGCGCCACGATCGGCTCTCCCCTGGTTCAGAATCCAGGGAAGCAGCAAAAGCAGGCTTTCCAGCCGGCGCAGGCTGAAAATGCTTTTGGTGTTTTTCTGCAAATAATGCCGGTACTGGCCGAACTGATAGGAACACAGCTGGAGCATATGGACGAAATACACCGCCCCCACTCCGGCCGCCGCCAAAGCCAATACCGCCATGAAAATGGTTTCCAAAATAGTCATACACTCTCTCCGAATCTTATGCTGAAATCATGGTATTTATTTTAGATGTCGATCCCCAGGAACTTTTTCACCACAAGGCCGATGACAAAGCTGATGGCTGCCACCGACAGACTGATGGCTGCCATCTCCCCGAACCGGCGCAGAAATGGCAGGGATTTGGCCACCGAAATGTAGTAGTTAAAGGCCAAAATGATCAAAATGACGCTGCAAAGCATGGTGAAAAGGGCCGGGAGATACATCCCTGTGGGGAACAGCAGGAATGGCAGCACCAAAATAGCCACTGTCACCAGATAGGCCATGCCGGTATACAAACTGGAGCGGAAAGCATCGTCACTTCCCTCAGCCCGCTGGGCCAGATAGTTGCTGGCCGCCATAGAAAATGTAGCCGACACTCCGGTGATAATTCCGGAAAGGGCCACCAGACGGGTGTTCATCAAAGCAAAGGTCATACCGGCAATGGTGCCGGTGAGTTCCACCAGAGCGTCGTTGAGCCCCAGCACCATGCTGCCCACATACTGGAGCCGCTCTTCGTCCAGCATTTCCAGAAGCTCTTGCTCGTGCTTTTCCTCCTCCTGGGAGATGGTCTCGGCCTGAGGGATCTGCTCCATCACCTGGGCATATTTCCGGGTGGCGGCATTTTCCCCCTTCTCCATCTTCTTTAGTACAAAGGTAAAGCCCAGAATACGGCTGAGCAGCAAATAGAAAAAAGCCTTTTTCCGGTTGGGAGCCACTTCCTTGCCGCTGTAAGACCGCCAGATCTTCTCGTGCTCCCGCTCCTGATGGGCGATATTGCGAAGGATTTCCTGGTTCCGGGGATTTTTCTCCCGGGCGGCAATGCCCTCATAGATCAGGCTTTCGGTAAGCTCATTGCGCTGGCTTTCCCACAAAAATTTCTCCGCTTCCGGAGAAAGAGCCGTCTTTTCCATCTTCCATTCTCTCCTTTTCTTCCCCTACAAAAAAGCGTCCAGCACAGCGGAAAACTGAGGCCAGTTGTCCAGGAAGGGAAAATGTCCCGCATTCTTGATGACGGCCAGACCGCTCTCCGGCAGTTTTTCCTCCATGATCTTCCCATCCCGCAAGGGGGTGGCCGTGTCGTTCTCCCCCCAGATGAGCAGGGTGTTCTGCCGTACCTTGGGCATCAAGGGAGTCAGATCCAGATTGACCAGGTTGACCAGGGTCTTTTTCATCACCGGGGAGGCGTTGCGGTAGTCCTCACTGCCCCGGTTGCGGCTCATGTTCTGATACAACGGTCCAAAGACCAATTTGAGCACCGGCATATTTGCCAGCTTTCGGGCCAGCTTATAAGAATAGACCTTCACATAATAGCTGGCCGGGCGCACAGGAGGCACCCCTGCGGCGTCCATCAGCACCACCTTTTTGCAGCGGAGAGGGCAATTCTCCTGGCTGAGCAGGTGAAGAATGATCCGGCCGCCATTGCTGTGGCCCATCAAAATACACTCTTCCACTTTTGCAGCCTGGCAAAAATCCAGCACAAAAGCCCCGTAATCCTCCAGCGTCATGGCCTGGGACGGTTCCGGGGTCTTGCCGCTGCCCGGCATCTGGGGAACCAGCACCCGGTAGCGCGCCGAAAGTTTATCCACAATCCGCCGGTAGGCTTCGATGGGGGCGGCCCAGCCATGGAGCAGCAGCACCACTGGCCCATCCCCCTGGTCGATATAATCCACCGGCAGACCTTTTACATCAATGGTCACCTTGTCACCTCATTTGCAGGCGGGCACGATCTCGATCCAGTAACCGTCCGGGTCCTGGATAAAATAGATGCCCATCTGGGGATTTTCAAAACAGATGCAGCCCATTTTCTCATGTTTGTCATGGGCCTTCTGGTAGTCGCTGACGGTGAGGGCCAGGTGGAATTCCTCATCCCCCAGGTCATAAGGCTCGGTCCGGTCCCGCAGGGCGGTGAGCTCCAGCAGGAAACCGCTTTTTTCCGGGTCTCCCAGATAGACGATGCGGAAGGCGCCGTCGGGAGCATTTTTCTCCTCCACCGGCTCCAGTTCCAACGCCTCTTTATAAAAAGCCAGGGATTTTTCCATATCCAGTACATTGAAATTGAAATGGGCAAACCGATAATCCATGCTTTTTCTCCTCTCATGGCATTTGGTGCTTTTATCATACCATTTTTGCCCCCCTGGTTCAATGTGATATTTGCCTTTGCCCCCTTTTCTCCGGCGTCAAAATATGATAGGATAGAAGAAATTCCGGGCATTTGCCCAAAAAGGAGTCGTGTCATGCCATTTGATCTCACTTTCGACAGCGGCCTGATCATCCTCATCGCCGCTTTCGACCTGTTTTTGCTCATCCGCTTCTTCCAGTTCCGCCGACAGATCAAAGTGCGGGGCATGGTGCCCGGCCGGCTGATTATGCTGGGGATCGTGTGCGCCGTGGTGGTCATCCAGGCCTGCCGGGGCGCTTTCACCCAGTACACCCTGGCCTTTAATATCTGCACCGTGCTGGCAGTACTGCTGGTGGCCATCACCCCTTCCGGCCTTTCCAAAGAGGGGATCTTCTGCAATGTGATGCCCACCCCCTGGAGCAAGATTTTCTATTATGACATCGAGGAATATTCCGAAAAGAAAGTGCGGCTGCGTGCCCATCTGGCCGCCAGCGAACGGAACCTGGTGTTCCCCAAAGAGCAGAAAGAGCTGGTGATCGCCCATCTGAAAAGCCAGAAAGTGCTCTCTTTTGAAGAATATAAGGCTCTGCGCAATTCCCGCAAGTCTTAACCCGTTTTTCTTGACAATGCCCCGCTGTAGGTGTATGATAGCTGCAAATTCCATCGCAGAAACCGAAGAGTAGGAAGAGTACGCAAGTCTGAAAGCCCACAGAGAGCCGCCGGATGGTGAAAAGGCGGAGACCGGATGCTTGCCGAATGGACCTATGAGGGCAGACCGAAACGCCTTCGGGCGGAGTAGTGGCTGACGGCGGCTCGAGTCGTTATTCGCAGAGCACATATGTTTGTATGTGAAAAAAGTGGGCTCTATGAGCCAATCTGGGTGGCACCGCAGGACATTCGCTCCTGTCCCTGTTTTGATACAGGGACAGGAGCTTTTTTTGTTGCTCTCCCCATCTCGGCGCGATGAAAAAATGAAAGGAGCATCATGATGAACACCATTCCATCCCGTATTCTGCTTTCTCTTTCGGAGATGCCCGATTACTGGTATAACCTTCGCGCCGACCTGCCTCCCCATGCGCCCCTGCTCTCCCCGGACACCCGCGAGCCGGTGGGCCAGGACAAGCTGGAAGAGCTTTTCTCCCAACAGGCCGCCGCCCAGGAGCTGGATTTTGAGACCCCCGTCTTTTCCATTCCCGGCCCGGTGATGGACTATTACCGCACCTTCCGTCCCTCCCCTCTCATCCGGGCCTACGAACTGGAAAAGGCCCTGGACACCCCCGCTCGCATCTATTGCAAATTTGAAGGAAACAACCTAAGCGGCAGCCATAAACTCAACTCCGCCGCAGCCCAGGCCTATTATGCCAAGGCTCAGGGGCTCCACAGTCTCACCACCGAAACCGGCGCCGGTCAATGGGGCACTGCCCTGGCCATGGCCTGCGCCCATTTCGGCCTTTCCCTCACCGTCTTTATGGTGGGCTCCAGCGCCCGGCAGAAACCCCAGCGAAAAACCCTGATGGAAGTGCTGGGAGCCCGGGTGGTGGAAAGCCCCAGCCTGGAAACCCAGGTGGGACGGCGCATCCGGGAGGAATTTCCCGGTACCGGCGGCAGTCTGGGCTGCGCCATCAGCGAAGCGGTGGAAATGACCCGCACCTCTCCCCATTGCCGCTATGCCCTGGGCAGTGTTTTGGATCAGGTGCTTCTTCACCAGTCCATTCTGGGTCTGGAATGCCGCACGGCCATGGAGCAGATCGGAGAAACCCCCGATCTGGTGGTGGGCTGTGCCGGCGGCGGCTCCAGTCTGGGCGGCATCATGGCGGGCTTTCTCCCCCAACGCATCCAGGGACGATCCCCTGTCCGCTTCCTGGCCGCCGAACCCGCCGCCTGTCCCACCCTGACCCAAGGCCGCTACGACTACGATTACTGCGATGCGGGAAAACAGACCCCCCTGGCCAAAATGTACACCCTGGGCTGTGACTTCATGCCCTCTCCCATCCATGCAGGCGGTCTGCGTTACCACGGCATGAGCCCTCTCATCAGCCAGCTGTACCACCTGGGATACATCGACGAAGCCCGGGCCTTTACCCAAAAAGAGATCTTCCAGGCTGCCGTTACCTTTGCCCGCTGCCAGGGTATCCTGCCGGCCCCCGAATCGGCCCACGCCCTGTGCGCCGTTATACAAGAGGCGGAAAAATGCCGGGAAGAGGGAAAAGGTCAGGTCATCCTGTGCCATCTCACCGGCACCGGTTATTTTGATCTCAATGCCTATCACCGTTTTCTCCAAGGAGAGATGGAGGAATAGGCTTCCCAGCAAACGCATTTCCAAAAATAAGCTATCATCCTTTTCTATCAATGTCTTTGATATTATCAATAGAAACGATTGGAATTCTCCCTCTATTTGCTCTAAAATTGTTTTGATTGAGGAATTTTACCCCTTTTCAAGTGATTTGATGAAAGATGGGAGATACAAGAATGAACCGCGAACTCATTAAAGACCTGCCCGCTGTGTTTGAGGAATTCAACGAACAGCGGAAAAAATCCTTTGTCACCGCCATGGAGATGAAGCAGAAAGGCGTTCCCTTTGTGGGCGTGTTCTGCACCTATCTGCCCCAGGAGCTGCCCATGGCCATGGGCGCCGCCGTGGTGGGCCTGTGCTCCATGTCCGGCGAAACCATCCCTGAAGCCGAAAAGGACCTGCCCCGCAACCTGTGCCCCCTGGTCAAGTCCAGCTACGGCTTTGCCAAAACCGACAAGTGCCCCTTCTTCTATTTCTCCGACCTGATCGTGGGCGAAACCACCTGCGACGGCAAAAAGAAGATGTATGAAATGCTGGGCGAATTTAAGCCCGTCTATGTGATGGAGCTGCCCAACAGCCAGAGCCCGGAAGCCCTGGAGCTGTGGAAAAAGGAAGTTATCAAGTTCAAGGAGAAGCTGGAGAGCCACTTCGGCGTCACCATCACCGATGAAGATGTGCGCAAGGCCATCAAGCTGAAAAACGAAGAGCGCCAGGCTCTGAAGGACTTTTACAGCCTGATGAAGCTCAATCCCGCTCCTATGCTGGGCGGCGATATGTACAAGGTCCTCTATGGCTCCACCTTCAAGTTTGACAAAGAAGCGGTGATCCAGGAGGTCAAGGCTCTGACCCAGAAGATCAAGGACACCTATGACGACGGCCCCCCCGACTGCCCCAAGCAGAAGTTCGCCGGCCGTCCCCGGATCATGGTCACCGGCAGCCCCATCGGCGGCGCCAGCGAAAAGGTCATCAAGTGCCTGGAAGACAACGGCGCTCAGGTGGTGGTATTCGAAAATTGCAGCGGCGCCAAATCGGTGGATGAAATGGTGGACGAACAGAACCCCGATATCTACGATGCTCTGGCCCGCCGGTATCTGAACATCGGCTGCTCCTGCATGACTCCTGACACCAACCGCTTCAAACTGATGGATCGTCTCATCGACGAATACCAGGTGGATGCTGTGGTGGAAGTGGTGCTCCAGGCCTGCCACACCTACAATGTGGAAAGCTTCCTCATCAAGCGCTTTGTCACCGAAGAGAAAAAGAAGCCCTACATCGCTTTGGAAACCGACTACTCCACCTCCGACGCCGGACAGATCAGCACCCGTCTGGCCGCCTTCCTGGAGATGCTTTAAGCCATGGCTCGTCTCAGTCTGGGTATCGACTGCGGCTCCACCACCACAAAGGGAGCCCTGTTCGATGGAGAAACTGTGGTAAAAACCATTCTGCTTCCCACCGCTGCCCGTCCCCGGGAGCGGATGGGACAGATCTATGACGCCATGTATTCTTCGGAAGTGGAATATGTGGTCACCACCGGCTACGGCCGGGAATTGCTGCCCCAGGCCCACAAACGGGTCACCGAAATTACCTGTCATGCCAAAGGGGCGGCCTATCTGTGCCCCGGCATTTCCGGTGTGGTGGACATCGGCGGCCAGGACAGCAAGGCAATTTTGCTGGATCGGGACGGCAATGTGGCCGATTTCGTCATGAACGACAAATGCGCCGCCGGAACCGGCCGCTTTGTGGAGATGATGGGTCGGATTCTGGATTGCCCTCTGGACGAGATCGATGCATTCACCAAGGACGCCAAACCGGTGGATATCACCAGCATGTGTACCGTTTTTGCCGAAAGTGAGATCATCAGTCTGCTGGCCCAAGGCCGGGCACGAGGCGATATCGCCCTGGGAGTCATCCGTTCCATCTGCCAGCGCACCGCTTTGTTCGCCCAAAAGCTGCGGCCGGAGGGAGATCTGTTCTTCAGCGGCGGCCTGGCCCGCTTCGAAGTGTTCCGCAAAACACTGGAAAGCTATATTGACTGGCCTGTGCACACCCATCCCCGCTCCCAAATGGCTGGCGCCATCGGCGCTGCCATCATCGGCTGGCAAAAAATCCGATAAAACCTTCTGCCCCAGATGCCCCAGGCGTCTGGGGCATTTTTCTTTTTTCAAAAGTTTGTTTGCTTTTTTGTCCACAGGAGTTATACACAGGGTGTTGATAACCCCTGTGTATAACTTTTTGTAACTGTGGTTTTCTTTTTTCTCCATGCTCTCTTTCCCTGCCAAAAAACAGAGCAAAAAATTGTGCGATATTTTATAGTGAAATCCCTAATTTCTCCCTGTCACTGGGGGAGAAACCTATGGTATACTATACTCATATCCATGATTTCCCGGAGGTGTCCGGGGACTTCCGAAAGGAGAGAACAAAGGAAAATGAACCAAGCGCTGAAAGAAAAGCTGTCCGCCATCCTGGGGATGAATCTGAAAAAGGATTACACCTCGGTGTCCTATGCCATCATGCGCCATGGAGAAATCCTGGCCGCCGATTCCCTGGGTACCCAAGGAGGCGAAGAGAAAAAGCCTGCCGATACAAACTGCACCTACAATGTGGCCTCGGTGTCCAAGATCTATTGCACCGTTGCCGTGATGCAGCTGGTGGAACAGGGCAAGCTGGACCTGGATGAGCCCATCGTCACCTATCTGCCCCGGTTCAAGATGCTGGACGACCGGTACCGTCAGATCACCCTGCGCCATTGCCTCAGCCACAGCAGCGGCCTGCCGGGCACCCAGTGGAAGCATTTTTCCGCCTCCGATGTGAGCCACGACACCTACTACGAAGAAGTGTATGACTACATGGCCCACAGCTATCTGAAAGCCGCCCCTGGCGAATATTCCGTCTATTGTAACGACGGCTTCACCTTGGCAGAAATGGCCGTGGCCGCCGTTTCCGGCATGAGCTACGCCCAATATTGCAAAGACCATATCACCGAACCCATCGGCGCCCACTCCAGCCGCCTCTCCCCTGTGCGCAACACGGAGTATCCCCTGGTGCAGGAAGGCAAGAAGCCCCATGAACTGCTGTTCATCCAGGGCGGCGCCGGTTATACCACCACCATGAGCGATCTGTGCCTGTTCGGCAATCAGTTCCTCACAGATTCCAGCATTCTCACCAACGAGAGCAAAGCGGAAATGGCCAAGCATCAAGGGGTTTCCTTCCTCCCTGGCGACACCCGCAGCACTGGTTTCGGCCTGGGCTGGGACAATGTGGACATGAAGGACAAGGACTACGATCTGGGCGAAGGCGTGCTGCAAAAAAGTGGCAATAGCTTCCAGTTCACCACCCAGTTTATCATCATCCCCAAATACGATGCTGTTCTGGCCATTTCGGAAACCCACGACTGCGGTATCGATGTGCTGGAGACCATTCTGCGGCTGTTTGCCACTGCCATGCTGGAGACCGAAGGGGTCAACATCTACACCCAGTATCAGCCGGTGCCCCAGCAGCTGAAAGAGCAGTTTGAAGGTACTTATCTGGTGCCAAGCGCCGTGCTCAACGCCCATTTCTATGGGGCTGTGCTCAATGTGACCCGGGACAGCACTCGTGGAGACAGCGAGGGCATCCACAAAAACCTGAAATGGAACGGTAAGGTTTTCGAAGGGGAAAACGACACCCGCATCTCCTTCCAGGAACACGAAGGCCAGAAATTCATGATCCTGGATCTGCGGGGCAAAGTGGCTCCCTTTGCCATGCAGGCTCCCCGGAATCTGCCTCCCGTCAGCCAGGCCTGGAAAGATCGGATAGGCAAAAAATATGTGCTGTGCAGCACTTCCCCTTGGGATCTGATCCCCTGCGAACTGATGACCGGCTTTATCATCAATCCCCTGCCGGATCACCAAGGAATCCTGGTGGCCTCCTGCTCGGGACGCAGCGACAGCGGCGTGTATGGCCTCTTTGAAGGCTCCTTCACCCCGGTGGATGATCAGAAGGGCACCGGCTTCCTGCGCACTCCGGCCAATGGCAGCCGAGATCTCATCACCCCTTGCTTTGAGATGAAGGACGGCGCTGAGCACTGCGTCATGGCCTCCTACACCTTCCGGGACGCTGCCACCCTGCCGGAATACCAGGGCGAAGGCTTTACCGGCGCTTACGACCCCCATACCCTGAACAAAGTCTACCGGTTTGACAAAACGCTGGAGACACTGCCGGAAGTTCCGGAAAATCACCGTTTGATGGTTCTGGACGAGGATATGGTCACCTGCTATGACAGCCTGATGGGCGGCGAATACAAAAAGCAGGACAAGGGCTATCTGATCCTGGTCTAATTCTCCCGCAACCTTTCAAAAGGGCCGCTGAAAGCGGCCCTTTTTCTTGTGTTTTCCTATGAAACATACTATAATACCCAAAAAGCCTTGTGGAGGAGATCCCTATGTCGATAGAAACGGCCCGGGCCCATCTGGCCCAGTTTGGAAAAGACGATGCCATCCTGTTTTTTCAAGAGTCCAGCGCCACTGTGGAGCTGGCCGCCCACGCCCTGCACACCCAACCAGGCCGCATTGCCAAAACCCTGTCCTTTCTCACCGAAGACGGTCCCATCCTCATCGTATGCGCCGGAGATGCCCGCATCGACAACCGGCGCTACAAAGACCTGTTTCATCAAAAAGCCAAAATGCTCACCCCCCAGCAAGTGGAGGAATACACCACCCATCCGGTGGGCGGCGTCTGCCCTTTTGGCGTGCCAGAGGATGTAAAAATCTATCTGGATCAATCACTGAAACGCTTTGACATTGTCTATCCTGCCTGCGGCAGCGGCAACTCTGCCATCCCCCTCACCTGTGAGGAACTGGCCCAATACAGCGCTTGTCAAGGCTGGGTGGATGTGTGCAAAGATTGGGACCGGGAAGACCATGAAGAAACCCTATAAAAAATGGCTTTTTCCCCTGCTCTTCCTTGTTGGTCTGGGCATTCTGGCCTTTGCCCTCATCCAAATGCGGATATGGAGCCTGTCCCGGGACCATCGGGTCAGCCGGGAGGAAGCTCAGCCGGCTCAGGCCATTCTGATCCTGGGAGCCAAGGTGGATTCTTCCGGGAATATGAGTCCGGCCCTGCTGGGACGGATGGAAGAAGGTCTGGCCCTTTATCAGCTGGGCAAAAGCCAAACCATCCTCATCTCAGGGGATGGAGAAAACCAGCAGCGCAACGAAATCGCCGCCATGAAAAGCTGGCTTCTGGAGCAAGGTGTGCCGGAAGAGGACATTCTTGCCGATGACCACGGCCTGAACACCTATGCCAGCCTGTACCGGGCCAAGCATGTGTATCAGTTGGAAACCCTTTTGGTGGTGACCCAGGACTATCACCTGGGTCGGGCCCTTTATTTGGGACGGCAGCTGGGGCTTTCCTGCCAAGGGGTGGGCACGCCCAACAGCGTTTTTAAAGCCCAACTGCCTCAGAATCTGCTGCGGGAATCTCTGGCTCGGATCAAAGCTTTCTTCAACGCCGAAATTCTTCCCCCTGATCCCACGCCCCTTCTCGCCCCCGGCGCCTGACCGGTTTCACATGAAACATTTTCCACAGCCTGGGGAAAATCTATGGGGAAAACCCAAGACCCTTGCTTTTTTGCTTGACAAAAAGGCAAATCCCATGATATCATCCCATGAGTATGGGGCGTCTGCCCGATCCACGCTTGTCAGGGAAAATCTCTGACAAGCGTTTTTTTGTGAAAATATCTGGGAAAGGATTGATCTGATTTTGAAAAAATGGATGCTTTCCGCTGCCATTGTGGCTGCGGGAAATCTGCTCTATGCCCTCACCGTCAAACTCTTTGTTCTGCCCACCGGACTGGTGATGGGCGGTACCACCGGCCTGGGCCTCACTGCCAATTATTTGACCGGTGTGCCTATTTCCGCCTTTGTGCTGGCCTTTAATATGGTGATGCTGCTTTTGGGCCTGTGCGTGCTGGGTCGCCGCTTTGCTGCCACCACATTGCTCAGCAGCTTCATTTATCCTCTGGCCCTGGAGTTCTGGCAGCGACTTCTGGGGGATTATGTACTCACTGAGGATGTACTGCTGTGTACCCTTTTTGCCGGTCTGGGCGTGGGCGTCTCTTTGGGTATCGTCATTCGGGCCGGCGCTTCCACCGGCGGCATGGACATTCCTCCCCTCATCCTCAACCGGCTGTTCCGGGCGCCTGTTTCGGTGTGTATGTACTTTTTTGATGTGTGTATCCTGCTGAGCCAGGGACTGTTCCAGTCCCCGGAAAAGCTGCTCTATGGCGTGGTGTTGGTGATGATCTACACCATGGTGCTGGACAAAATACTGCTTATGGGCACTTCCCGTATTGAAATCAAGGTGGTCAGTGAAAAATCGGAGGAGATCCGCCAGGCCATCCTCCAGGATCTCAACCGGGGCGTCACTCTGATCC
>CALLCY010000163.1:0-23246 GCA_938000015.1 uncultured Clostridia bacterium | reverse complement strand
AAGAGTAAGCAAAAGGCCGCCGGGAATTGCCCGGCGGCCTTTTGCTTATTTATTGATGATCAGATCTTCCAGAGAGCGTTTGGGCACATAGTGCACATCGTTTTCGTCCCGATAGTAGTTGATGTCTCCGTCCTCCTTCACATCGGTGAGGACGATGGTCTCATCAGGCTTGCCGATGGCCACAATCAGCACCGGCATCAGGTGTTCCGGCAGCTCCAAAGCTTCCCGCACCTGGCCTGCATCATAATTGCCGATCATGCAGCCGCCCAGGCCCATTTCGGTGGCGGCCAGCAGCATGGTCTGGGCCACGATGCCGATGTCCTTCTGGAACCGGGGAATGGAAGGCTGCAAAGCGGTATCCTGGCAAATTACAATAAAGGCGGTGGGACAGTGGCCCTTGTGGGGCAGCTCCATGGGCTGCAAAGCTCTGGCCCACTTGGTCAAAGGCTGGATCTTCTTCACCTGCTCCTCTTCCCAGGCCAGGTAGTATTTCAGCGGCTGCATATTCACGCTGGAAGGACACAGCCGGGCACATTCCACCATTTCCACCAGTTCCTCCCGGCTGACTTTGCGGCTTTCGTCGTAGCCCCGCCAGCTGCGGCTTTTTCTCGCTAGATCCCGGATCAATTTACATTCCTCCTTCGTTCCTCTCCCCTGCCAAAGCAGGGAGTTTCTCCCGGGGCGCCGGCCGACGGAGAATCCACTGATATCCCACCAGTGCCCCCATCATCAGCACCATCACCCCAAACAAAGCGGGCTTATAGCTGCCCGTCATATCATATACACTGCTCACAGCCACCGGCCCCACCATGGCGCCAATGTTGCCGAAGGCAGTGATGGCCCCCACAATAGCGCCGAATTCCTTCCGGCCGAACATGATCTCGGTGAGGATGGGAGTGGCCACAGCGCCAAAGGCTCCTCCCACGCCGCATCCCAGCACGATCAGGCCGATGGCCGGGCGGAAGGGCACCAGGAGCATTCCCACAAATCCCAGCACCATGGAGCCATTGGAGAGGAAGGACGCCCGCCGGGGTCTCAGTTTGTCATAGAGATATCCCACCAGGGCCTTGCCGAAGGCCAGAAAACCCATGCTCACCGAGGCCACCGCCGAAGCGGTGAGGGGCGAAAAGCCCACATCACTGAGATGAGGAGTCACATTGTGCACCAGCGCCACCGCGCTCATGCCGTTGATCAGGCCGAAAATGCTCAAGGCCCAATACTGGGCCGTCTTCCGGGCGCTGCGGGCCGTCAGCCCCTCTTCCTCCACGGGATGGTTTTCCTCCGGGCTCTCTCCATAAGGGCTGAGCCCCACATCCGCGGGACGGGTGCGGATGATGAAAAAGCAAGCGGGTACCACAAAAAGCAGCATCCCCGCCCCTAAAATCAGATAGGTCTGCCGCCAGCCCACCGTGCCGATGAGCTGTGCGGCCAAGGGATTGCAGATCATGCCACCCACACCGCTTCCCATGGAGGCAATGCCCATAGCGGTGCCCCGGCGAGCATGAAACCAGTCGGTGATGAGCATGGATACCGAAACGGCCACCAAAAGTCCCTGGGCCAGCCCCACCACCAACGAGATGCCATAAAACATCCACAGACTTTGGGCCTGGGAATAGGCCATATACCCCAGTCCCATCACAAGGCCGCTGACGCGCATGACGGCCTTCAGCTCAAAGCGGGCATAGATCCGCCCGGCCAGGAAAGCCACCGCCATCTGACAGGCAGCGATGATGGTGTTGTTCATAGCCATGGCTCCCCGGGAAAAACCCATATCGGCGCACACCGGCTTGACATAGACCCCGTTGCTGTTGTTGACCACGCCCACCGACACACCCATCACCAGAAAACAGGCGATGACCACCAGCCAGCCATAAAACAACGGGCACTTTTTCTCTTTCATTCCCTTTTCACTCCCCGAGCTCCCCCCGCCCGGCCATCGGCCTTCCCCTGGGCGGGATGGAGCTGTGATGGCCTATCAGACCTTCTGTTCCCAAATGGAGGGGTCGGCCAGTTTTTCCGCCAGATCCTCCACCATTCTCTTTGTGAGTGCTTCCCCTTTTTCCTTTGTGGCAGCATAGGAGTTGCCCATGACGCCATTTTCCGTGTGGGCCTCCATTCGGTGGAAGGTCTCCCACACCCCTGCATCCAGCATGGGGGAGCCATGGCCCGGGTTGCCCTTGGTCTCTTTGTAGATGGGGTCCACCAGGCTGTCGTCCAGCGCCAGCACCAGGGAGGTTTCTTCCTCACAGGCGTGAATCATGCCCTTCTGGGTCTCCAGAATCTCCTGCTCCGCCTGGGCGCTGGCCTGCCAGTAGCCGGTGAAATACACCGGGAAGCCCAGCTCTTCATTGATGGAGATCAGGGATGTGTTGGTGGGGGCGATGTTTCCCCCGTGGCCGTTGACCAGCAGGATCTTGCGGAAACCATGGGAGGCGATGCTGTGGCAGTAATCCCGCAAAAGGGCCAGGTAAGTCTCGGGCCGCAAGGTAAGGGAGCCGGCAAAGCTCATGTGATGGGTGGAATTGGCCACGGCGATGGTGGGAGCTACCACACAGGACACCCCTTTTTCGCCCAAAGCGGCGGCCAGTTTTTCACTCATGGAAGTAGCCATCAGTGCATCGGTGCCCACCGGCAGATGAGGGCCGTGCTGCTCAGTGGAGCCCACCGGCACCAGCACGATCGCCCCTTCCTCCGACAGTTTTTTGATCTGGGGACTTGTGAGATTGTCCCAACGATACGGATTTTTCATCTTCCCTCTCCTTTTTTATGCTTTCGGGGCTTTTTTCAGCACCCGGCCATTTTTCACGCCGTTGCATTCTCCGTTCTCCACGGCCACTTTACCGTTGACCACCACATAAGAAAGGCCCCGGTTCTTCCGGAAGGGATGGAGATAATCGCTGTCGGCTCCCAAAGCGGCATAGTCAAAGACGCAGATATCTGCATTGGCCCCTTCTTTCAAGCAGCCGATGCCCTCAATACCGCTCATCTCAGCGGGCAGGCCGGTGACGCTGTGCACCGCCTGCTCCAGGGTCTGGAGACCGTGATCCCGCAGCAGAGCCAGGCGGGTAATGAAGGTGGAAGTACCCCGTGGATGGCCGCCGCCCACCTTGTCCCGATCCAGATGGGTCTGGTAATTGGACCAGTCGCTGCCGCCCATCACATAGGGGTGAGCGATGATACGCATCATGTCGCTTTCGTTTTGGTTGAAATAGATGCCCTGGGCCATGCCGTCATTGGCGATCAGCAGGTCATAGCACACATCCCAGGGATCTTTGCCCTCTTCCTCTGCAATCTGGGCGATGGTTTTGCCCACATACTGAGGTGTTTTGGCGCAGCCTGCCATGAGTGTTCCCTCAAAACCGGCGTCCACCAGATTGCTGGCAAACTCCTGGTATTCGTTTTCAATGGAATAGGTGACCTTCTTCCGGAATTCCGGGTCTTTCAGGTTTTCCACCAGCTTTTCCACGCCGCCCACATGGAATTTGGGCGGGATGCAGCTGATAAAGGGAGCGCTGCCCGCCAGATAGGGATACTGATCGGCCCGCACTTTGACGCCACGGGCGTTGGCATCCTCGATCACCTGGAGCACCTTTTTGGAAAGACCCTCGTTCTGCTTGCCGATGACCTTCAGATGGGAGATGACCACCGGGATACCGGCCTTTTCACCCACCCGGATGGCTTCTTCCACCGATTCCACCACATTGTCCGCTTCGCCCCGGATATGGGAAGCATAGCTGCCGCCATACTCGCCCACCACCTTGGCCAGCTCCACCAGCTCCTCTTCCCCGGCATACACCGAGGGAGCGTACACCAATCCGGTGGTCATACCCAGATAGCCGCACTCCATGGCCTGACGCACCCAGGCTTTCATCTCTTCCAGCTGCTCTTTGGTGGGAAGAGAATCGTCAAAGCCCATCACCCGGCCCCGCACATTGCCCTGGCCGATGTAAAAGGCCATGTTGTTGCCCAGTTCCATGTGGGAAACATAGTCAATAAAGGAGGTGTAGGAATCACAGGCCTTCTCCACTTCGGCAAATTTTTCCGGCGGCAGAATCTCCTTTTCCTCCTGCAAAGAACCGGGATAGCTGGGGGCGGGAGCTGTGCCACACTGGCCGGTGATTTCGGTGGTGACCCCCTGCTCCAGGTAGTTGTAGCCGTCCGGCCCCAAAAGAATGCTGTTGTCCGAATGACTGTGATAATCAATAAATCCGGGAGAGACCACCTGACCCTTGGCATCGATCTCTCTGGCGCCCTTTTCTTCGATATGGGGAGCGATGCAGGCGATCTTCTCCCCCTTTATGGCCACATCGGCCTGATAGCGAGGTGCACCGGTGCCGTCTACCACCGTGCCCCCTCTTATAATCAGATCATACATGATGAAAAATATCCTCCTTACCTTTTCATTTCCGGCTTGCGCCGCATCTTTATTATACCGCCGGTGAAAGTGGGGCGCAATCAAAGGCAGCATGGCAGATTGCCCTATTTTTTGCCCTGAATTTCAGCACACATCCCCAAAGAAAAAGGCAGGGCCGGGAACGACTGTTCCCGGCCCTGTAAAAAAGAGAGAAAAGCATCTGCTCCCCTTGGAGCACTTTGTTAAAGTGTGGTCTCCATGCCCAGGTGCAAAGCTTTCAGGTTGACCTCCAGCATTTTCTCCGGGATGTTCTCCCGCAGCACCTGATCCCAATCCACCTCGGTGAGGCCAAAAGCCCGGATCAGCGCCCCCAGCAGCACCACATTCATGGTGCGGGGATTGCCGGCCTTTTCCGCCAGTTCCGCACCGGGCAGCACCCGGGTATCGAAACAGGCCTGCATGCTTTCAATGGTATTCTGAGGATATTCCGCCTTGCCGATGGCCACCGGCAGAGGGGCGATCTCATAATCGTTGATGACGGCGATGCCTTCCGGCTTGAGATAGGGGGACCAACGGACGGCCTCCATTTTTTCAAAGGAAATGAGCACATCGGCCTCTCCCAGCCCGATCACCGGGGAATAGACCTTCTCCCCATAGCGAATGGTGGTGGAGACGCTGCCGCCCCGCTGGGCCATGCCGTGGATCTCGCTCATTTTTACATCATAACCGGCTTTGAGCAGACCAGCGGTGAGGATCTTGCTCACCAGGATGGTGCCCTGGCCGCCTACGCCCACCAGAAGGATGCTTTTTACCTGTGCCATAGTTATTCACCCACCTTTTCGATAGCGCCAAATTTACACACCTGCTGACAGACAGTGCAGCCCACGCAGAGAGTGGGATCGATATGGGCCTTGCCCTCCTTGATCATCACAGCAGGGCAACCCACACCGATACAGGCTTTGCAGCCCACGCACTTCTCATTGTTCACCTGGCACAGCCCCTTTTCGTGGGGGATGCCCTTGATGAGCAGGCAGGGCCGGCGGGTGATGATGGCAGCAGGCACCGGGCTTTCCATGGCCTCTTTCAAGGCCCCCTTCATCTTCTCCAGATCGTTGGGGTCCACAATGAGGATCTTTTCAAAGCCCACGGCCTCCAGAATTTTTTCGATGCTGATGTATTTGGCTTTTTCACCCATCAGGGTATGTCCGGTGCCCGGGTTGTCCTGATGTCCGGTCATGGCGGTGATGCTGTTGTCCAGCACGCAGGGGATCATGTTGCCGTTGTTATACATGATCTCCAGAGCGCCGGTGATGCCGCTGTGGAAAAATGTACTGTCACCCAGAACACCGATGACCTTCTTGTTTTCGCCCCGGCGAGCAAAAGCCTTGGCCATGCCCACACCGGCGCTGAACCCGGCGCCCATGCAAATGGTGGTATCCAGAGCACACAGCGGCTCGGCGCTGCCCAGAGTGTAGCAACCGATGTCGCCGGTGACCACCACATCCTTCAGGCGGGAAACTTCGTAGAAAAAGCCGCGATGAGGACAGCCGGGGCAAAGCACCGGCGGACGGGGCACCGGAGTGCAGTCCACTTTCTTGGTCTCGGCCTTCTGGCCGGTGATCCCTTCCCGCACAATGCCCGGGTTCAGCTCATACATCCGGGGGATGATGGATTTGCCTTCACAGGCAATGCCGGCCGCCTTGATCTGCTCTTCCATGAAGGGTTCCAGCTCTTCCACCACATAGAGTTTTTCCACCTGGGAGGCAAAGGAGGCGATCAGCTCCATGGGCAGAGGATTGGTGATACCCAGTTTCAGATAGGAAGCATTGTCCCCAAAGACCTCTCGGGCATACTGATAGGCCACACCGGCGGAAATGACGCCCACTTTGCCGTCTCCCATCTCCACTTTGTTCAGGGGCGATGCACAGGCGTAGGCCTCCATCTGCTTCAGCCGGTTTTCCAGGCGCTTGTGATGAGCCTTGGCCCGGGCGGGAGTGGCGGCGAATTTATCCGGGTTTTTCACATATTCCTTGTGAGCAACCTGCACCCGCTCTCCGGTCTCCACCACGCTCTTGGAATGGCAGACCCGGGTGGTCATACGGAAGAGCACCGGAATATCAAATTTCTCGCTGATTTCATAGGCTTCCTTCATAAAGTCGATGCAGTCCTGGCTGTCGGAAGGCTCCACCATGGCCAGCTTGGCAAATTTGGCATAATACCGGTTGTCCTGCTCGTCCTGAGAGGAATGCAGATCCGGGTCGTCGGCAGTGATGATGACAAATCCGCCGTTGACCCCCAGGTAGGCGGCGGTAAACATGGGATCGGCGGCCACATTCAGCCCCACATGCTTCATGGCGCACAGGCTCCGCTCTCCTGCGATGGCCGCGCCATAGGCCGCTTCCAAAGCCACCTTTTCATTGGGCGCCCATTCGCTGTAAATGTCCTCTTTGTACTGGGGCAGATTTTCGAAGATCTCGGTGCTGGGTGTGCCGGGATAGGCCGAGCCAAAGGTGGCTCCTCCTTCATAGGCGCCCCGGGCCACCGCTTCGTTGCCCGTCATCAGCTTTTTCATCTCAGTTTCCTCCTTCGTTTGCCCGGGCGATGATGCACCCCAGGGCGATGGAATAGAGCTTGCTCTCTGCGGTATCCGCCCGGGAGACCAGAACGATGGGCACGGTGGCCCCCACCACGATCCCCGCCGAGCGGGCTTTTGCAAAATAAGTCAGCGTCTTGCCGATGCCATTTCCCACTTCATAGGTGGGCACCAGCAGAATATCGGCCTTGCCACCGGCCTGCCCTTTGTAGCCCTTGTGGCGGCAGGCTTCCTCACTGATAGCCAGATCCAGCCCCACCGGCCCTTCCACATGGAGCCCCAGAGGGGCAAACCGGCCGGTGTCCTGAGCCAGGGCATCAGCATCCACCGTGGCCTGGATCTTGGGATTGACCACCTCAGCCCCGCAGACGCAGGCGGCATTGATCTTCTCCATGTCCATGGCATGGCAGACCTGAGCGGCATTCTCCAGGATCTGGGCCTTTTGCTCCAGATCGGGATAGGTGTTCATTCCACCGTCGGTCAGGTACAGCAGGCGGGAAAATCCAGGCACTTCATAGACCATCACATGGCTGAGAAGGCTTCCCTTCCGCAGGCCCTGCTCCTTGTCCACCACCGCACGCATCAGATCGGCGGTGCCCAGAATACCCTTCATCAAAAAGTCTGCTTTTCCCTGGCGCACCAGTTCCACGGCTTTCCGGGCACAAAGCACCGGGTCAGTTTCCTCCACCAGAGGAAACTCCGCCGTCTCTCCCAGCTTGTTCAAAATCGCCCGGATCTTTTCCCCATCGCCCACCAGAATGGGCTGGCACAATCCGTCCTTTGCCCCCTGGCAAACCGCCCGCAGCACATCCTCATCGTGAGCCGCTGCCACGGCCAGACGGCCGGGCGCACCGCCCCGGGCCGCCTGCAAAAGGGCGTCAAATGTTCCGATCATGGCCTGTTTCTCCCCTTTCTCAATAATCCAGAGCCTGCTGCTCACCGGTAAGCACCCGCCAGGCCCCCATGGCCAAAGCGGCCATCTCCTCTTCCCCGGGAAAGAGCATCACCGGAGCCAGAAAGCCCACTCGCTCCTCCATGGAACGGCAGAGCCGCTGGGAATGAGCCATACCGCCGGTGAAAGCAATGGCGTCGATCTGTCCACAGAGCACCGCCGCCATGGCGCCGATGTCCTTGCACAGCTGATAGCTCAAGGCGTCAAAGAGCAGGGCCGCTTTCTCGTCTCCTGCGTCCATGCGGGCTTCCACTTCCCGCAAATCTTTGGTCCCCAGATAGGAGACCATTCCCGCCTGGGTGCCCAGTTCCCGCTTGACCTCCTGATAGCTCTTTCCGGAGAAGCAGTAATCGATCACCCTTGTCACCGGCAGCGAGCCGCCCCGGTCCATGGAAAAGGCCCCTTCGTCCTTCACATTGTATACATCCACCACTTTGCCTTTTCGGTGGGCCGCCACCGACACGCCGCCACCCATGTGCACCACGATGAAATTGCAGTCTTCATAGGGTTTCCCCAGCTTTTCCGCCGCCCGCCGGGCCACGCTCTTTTGGTTGAGGGCATGGAAAAAGCTCTGGCGTTCAAAGGCGGCATGGCCGGAAATGCGGGCCACCGGCTCCAGCTCGTCCACCGACACCGGGTCGACAAAATAAGAGGGCATCCCATAGCGCCGAGTGAGCTCATCACAGATGAGCACCCCCAGATTGGCGGCATGCTCTCCCATGGGAGGATCGTTCATATCGTCCACCGCCCGCTGATTGACCTTATAGGTGCCCGAAGGGATGTGGCGCAAAAGGCCTCCTCTTCCCACCACAGCGGCAAAATCCGCCATATGGTAGCCGGCCTTCTCCACTTCCTGCAAGATCAACTCCAGGCGGTAGCCGGTCTGCTCATTCACATGATGGAACGGAGCCAGATCCTCCTGGCTGTGCAGCAATGTGCTTCTCCATTCCTCCTGCTTTTCCTGGAATACGGCCAGCTTGGTGGAGGTGGCCCCGGGATTGATGACCAGAATGTGCATATGTTCACCTCGTGTTCTGTTCTGCGGAACATTGTTCTGATTTTTATATTTTTAGGATATTCCTTCCCGCCCCTTCTGTCAAGGGCTGGGGCGGTTTCCTTCGGAAAAAAGTGGATAACCCATCCTCCTTTCTGTCCCTTTTCTCCTTTGCAAACGGCCTTCGCCGTGATAAAATAGAAAAAAGACCCTGGCAAAAGCCACAGACGCAAAGGAAACCATCCATCATGGCAAAACGCGAAACCACTGTGGGGGCCGTGGAACGGGCCTCACAGATTCTGGATTATCTCTATGAACAAAATGCCGAATGTTCCCTTTCGGCCATCGCCCAGGGATTGGGCCTTTATAAAAGCACCGTCCACCGGCTGCTGACCACCTTGAAGGGCCTGGGTTATGTGTATCAGAACCCCTCCACCAGCCACTACGGCCTGGGGCTGCGGCTGTTTCTTCTGGGCAGCCGGGTCAGCCAGAACACCGCCATGGTGGAGCTGGTCAAGCCCATCGCCCAGGAACTGGTGGAACAATACAACGAATGTATCCACATCACCGTGCCCTATCCCTTGGGCAGCGAAGATTCCCTGCCCCGCCAGCTGCTCATCGGCAAGATCATGAATCCCCACAATGTGCTCACCGTAGCTCCTCCGGTGGGAGCGGTGACCCTGTGCCATTGCAGCGCCAGCGGCAAATGTATGCTGGCCTTTTCCCCTCCATCGGTGCTGGAATCCCGCCGTCATCTCCCCTTGCCCCGGCAGACCGAAAGCACCATCACCAGCTGGGATCAGCTGGAAAGGCAGCTGGCTACCATCCGCAAGGAGGGCTATGCCGAAGAGGACGGGGAGACCGAAGAAGGCCTTTCCTGCACGGCGGTCCCTGTTTTTTCCGGGGACAAGCTCATCATGGTGCTGAGTATTTCCGGCCCCACCAGCCGTCTGCGGGCCCTGGACAAAGGGCAGCTGCTTTCCAGCCTGCGGCAGGCCAAAGACCGGGTCGAAGCTCTCTTGGCCTGAGTTTTTCTGCTTGATCCTTACTTTATATATAATGAAAGGAGGCTCCGCTTTTTTGCGGAGAAAGTCCCATGAAGAAGATTCTGATGCTCACCACCGGCGGCACCATCGCCTCCCTTCCTTCGGAAGAGGGCCTGGCCCCCACCGGCGCCGACACCATTTTGTCCCATATGGGCCCTTCGGCGGCCAACTACGACATCACCACCCAGGAGATCCTCACTCTGGACAGCACCAACATCCAGCCCGAGGAATGGAAGATCATCGCTGGAGCCATCTATAAAAACATCCGCCTCTATGACGGCATTGTGGTCACCCACGGCACCGACACTATGGCCTACACCGCTTCCATGATGAGCTTCATGCTGCGGAATGTACCCATCCCGGTGGTGTTCACCGGCTCCCAGGTGCCCATTGCCAGTCCTCTCAGCGACGCTCCTCTGAACCTGACCTGTGCCTTTGCCATGGCGGCCAGCGCCACTCCCGGCATCTTTGTGGCCTTTGACCGGAAGATCATGCTGGGCTGCCGGTCGGTGAAGGTGCGCACCACCGCCTTTGACGCCTTTGAAAGCGTCAATTATCCCTATGCCGGGGTGGTGGATTCCTCCGGCCTGAATCTGGACCGGTCGGTGATTCCGCCCCAGCGGGGAGAATGTGTGCTGGAGGACACCGTGGATTCCGATGTGTACCTGTTGAAGCTCACCCCCGGCACCAATCCCAAGCTGGTGGATCTGATGATCGAAGCCGGCTGCCATGGCATCGTCATCGAAGCCTTCGGCATCGGTGGATTGCAGTTTGTTCGCCGGGACTTTGTCTCCAAGATCGAAAAGGCCATCGACGCCGGTATTCCGGTGGTGGTATGCAGCCAGTGTCTCTATGAGCGCTCGGACTTTTCGGTGTACCAGGTGGGTCAGAAGGCCCTGGCCAAGGGAGCCATCCAGGGCTTTGACATGACGCGGGAAGCCGCCGTCACCAAGCTGATGTGGGCCCTGGGCCATACCCGGGATCTGGGAGAGATCCGGGCCATGTTCCACACCAATCTGGCCGGGGAAATCGCCCTCTGATCCTTCCAAGCGGGATGCACAATCTTGCGGCAAAATTTGTTATTTTTCTGTCAATAAATTTTCTCCGTTTTTGTGCGTTTCGCCGCTGTTTTTTCGAAGTTCCTTAATTCTTTCAAGCATTTTTTCGTTTCAGACTGTTTTTGCCTTGTTTTTTCCGGTTGGAATATCGGTGCTCCAGGATACTTGTATACAGGTATCCCGGTATTTTAAGGGGTAAAAACCGCTATTTTTATCAACTTTGCATGGTTTTCCGCAACTTTTTACATTGCAACGCCTGGGCCTTTCGCATACAATGTTAGGTGTGGGCCTATGGCGGAACCCGAAAGGAGATGACGCCATTGAAATTTGCCAGCGATCCCTTTATGTATACCGAATATTATGCCCCCCGGGGGCGCAGACGCTTGATGGAGTTGGGCAACACCATCACCAGCCAGTACCTTTCCCCGGAGGACCACTGCGTGGGCATTTTGGGAGAGGCGGGCAGCGGCAAATCCCTCATCGTGCGGGGAATGTTCCCCGGTCTTCAGCTGACCAACGACGATGAGGATGTGTACACCCGTCCCCTTCCTCTGATGGACCACTTTGAATCCGGCCGCTTCCGTGATCATACCTATCACATGGATGTGCGCTTTGAATCGGCTTTCACCCAGCCCTACCGCCTGGCCGAGGCTGTGCGGGCGGCTATCGACGCCGGACGGCGGGTGGTCATCGAGCACTTTGATCTGCTCTATCCCGCCCTGGGCCGCAATGCCGAGCTGCTGGTGGGCATCGGTGAAGAGGTCATCGTGGCCCGGCCCAATATTTTCGGTCCCAAGCCCACCGACATCGCCCAAAAGGTGCTGCGCTCCATCCACTACCGGCGGATGGTTCACACCGCCGAAGATCTGGTGTGCCACATTCTGGACATCGACTACGGCATCCCCACAAGCACCCTGGTTCACGGGGATGTGAAGCGGGGCTTCCTGCTGGAATTTGAGGAAAAGCCCTCCTTCTCTGTGGAGGAAGTGCAGAAGCGGGCCAAGGAATTCATCGACGCCAAGCTGGATGTGTGCTATCTGGATGAGCACCATATCCGCATCGGGGATGCCCGCATTTACTGCACCGGCCCCCGCATCCACCTGCGCAACACCGGCGACATTCAGCTGTTTGCCATGGCTCCCGACTTCATCTATGATCCGGTGCGCCGGGGCTATATGCTGGTGGGCGTTGTGGCCAAGCCTGAGCGGCTGGACGATCTTTCCGACATCAACAAATTTTAAATAATACGAGGTGCAATATGAAAACTCTTGTACTGGGCGTCATCGGCGCCGATGTCCACGCTGTGGGCAACAAGATCCTGGATCATGCCTTCACCGAGGCCGGCTACAAAGTGGTCAACCTGGGCGTGATGGTTTCCCAGGACGAATTCATCAAGGCCGCCATCGAAACAAATGCTGACGCCATCATGGTCTCTTCCCTCTATGGCCAGGGCGAGCTGGACTGCCAGGGCATGCGGGAAAAGTGCGTGGAAGCCGGCATCGGCAACATCCCCCTCTTCTGCGGCGGCAATCTGGTTGTGGGCAAGCGGGACTTTGCGGAGACTGAGAAGATCTTCAAAGACATGGGCTTCAACTATGTCTATGCCCCCGGCACCATGCCCGATGTGACCATCGCCGACCTGCGCCGGGAACTGGGCGAATAAGAGAGGGGTCTTTCCTTTGAGTTACGCTCTGTTTACCGACATCGGCAGTACCTTCACCAAGGTGACTGCCGCGGACCTGGAAGCGTGCCGCATCGTGGGGCGGGCCATGTCCCCCACCACCATTTTTGATGATGTGAACATCGGCTTCCAAAAAGCCCTGGCCCTTCTCACAGAGCAGGTGGGCCATCCCATGGAATTTGATTTCCGTCTGGCCTGTTCCTCTGCCGCCGGCGGCCTGAAAATGGTAGCCTGTGGTCTGGTTCCCGACCTGACCAGCGAAGCCGCCCGTCTGGCTTCCCTCAGCGCCGGGGCCAAGGTGCTCAAGGCCTATGCTTACAAAATGACCGATACCGAAGCCAAGGAGCTCACAGAGCTGCAGCCCGATATCGTCATGCTCTCCGGCGGTACCGACGGCGGCAACAGCGAAGTGATGCTGCACAATGCCAAGGTGCTGGCCGACTGCCCTCTCCGCTTCCCGGTGATCATCGCCGGAAACAAAAGCGCTGCCGGGGAAGCCGCCCGTCTCATTGAAGAAGCGGGCAAGGAAGCGGTGGTCTGCCCCAATGTGATGCCCGAGTTCGGCAAGCTGAACATCGAGCCCGCCCGGGAAGCGGTGCGCAAGGTTTTCCTGGAGCGCATCGTGGACGCCAAGGGCCTGCGGGAACTGGCCGAAAAGATGGACGGGGACATCATCCCCACGCCGGCTTCGGTGCTGGACGCCATCACCCTTCTCTCTCGGGGCACCCGGGACGAAGAGGGCATCGGCAGTCTGATGGCCTTTGATATCGGCGGCGCCACCACCGATGTGTATTCCGTCACCAACGGCTGCCCGGTCTATTCCGGCGCCATGCTGAAAGGTCTGCCCCATCCGGCCGCCAAGCGTTCGGTGGAAGGGGATCTGGGAATGCGCTGGAACGCCCGGACCATCGTGGCTCTTCAGGGCGAAGAACTCTTCGCTGAGGACGCCGGTGTGACGGTGGAAGAGCTGCGGCAGACGCTGGATGTGTTCGACAAGACCCCGGATATCCTGCCCCAGAACGAAGCCATGGAAAAGATTGATGTGGCCCTGGCCAAGTCGGCTGCCAAGAACGCCTGCGAGCGCCATGCCGGTCATCTGGAAGTGGTGTTCACCCCTCTGGGTGAGCGGTATATGCAGACCGGCAAGGACCTGAGCGATGTGAAATGGCTGATCGGTACCGGTGGACCGGTGATCACCTCCAAGGACCCGGCTGCCATTCTGTCGGAGGCCAGCTTCAGCGAGCAGGAGCCTCTGTCCCTGCGGCCCCGGAAGGCCAAGTGCCTGCTGGACGCCAAATACATCCTGTCGGCCATGGGGCTTTTGTCCCAGAAGCTGCCCGATGTAGCTTTGAAAATCATGAAAAACGAATTGACCGAAATATAAAGCGAGGATGAGAAGATGAGCGATACATTGAACAAGATGTCAATGGACGAATTCCGCCGCCAGCAGAAAGAAGTTCTGGCTTCCTGGCCCACCGGCAAGGATGTCAACTTCCAGGAGGCGGTGGACTACCACAAGTCTCTGCCCGATTCCAAAGTCTTTTCCAAGAAGCTGGAGCAGGCCCGCAAGGACAAAGTAACCCTGATCCAGCCCCGTGCCGGTGTGCCTCTGATCGACAAGCACATCGAACTGATGCAGTTTTTGGAGAAGGAAGGCCATGCCGACCTGCTGCCCACCACCATCGACAGCTACACCCGTCACAACCTGTATAACGACTGCCAGAAGGGCATCGAGGAATCCATCGCCCATGGCAAGGCCATGCTCAACGGCTTCCCGGCTGTCAACCACGGCGTGATGAACTGCCGTAAGGTCACCGAGTCTGTGGGCGTGCCCATGCAGATCCGCCACGGCACTCCTGACGCCCGTCTGCTCACCGAAATCGCCTATGCCGGTGGCTTTACCTCCTACGAAGGCGGCGGCATCTCCTACAATGTGCCTTACGCCAAGGACCGCACTCTGGAGGAGACCATCCGCTACTGGAAGTACACCGACCGCCTCACCGGCCTGTATGAAGAAGCCGGCGTACAGATCGACCGTGAGCCCTATGGCCCCCTCACCGGCACCCTGGTGCCCCCCTGCATCTCCCATGCCGTAGCCGTTCTGGAAGCGCTGCTGGCTGCTGAGCAGGGCGTCAAGCACATCTCCGTGGGCTATGGCCAGTGCGGCAACCTGTACCAGGATATCGGCGCTATCTACGCTCTGGAAGAAGTGACCCGTGAATATCTGGACCGCTTCGGCTTCACCGATGTGAGCATCTCTACCGTGTTCCATCAGTGGATGGGCGGCTTCCCTCAGGACGAGGCTCAAGCCTTCGCCGTTATCTCCTGGGGCGCTGCTACCGCTGTTCTGGCCGGCGCTACCAAGGTGATCGTCAAGTCTCCTCACGAGGCTTTCGGCATCCCCACCAAGGAAGCCAACGCCGCTGGTCTGCGTGCCACAAAGCAGCTGGCCAACATGCTCTCCTGCCAGACCATGAAGAACGGTCCTCGGGCCATGGCTGAAAAGCATATGATCATGAACGAGACCCGGGCCATCCTGAACAAGACCCTGGAGCTGGGCGGCAACGACTTTGAAAAGTCCACCGTGGCCGCTTTCGCCGCCGGTGTCATCGATGTGCCCTTCTCCCCCAGCAAATACAACCGCGGCGCCGCTCTGCCCGCCCGCGACAACGAAGGCGCCGTCCGCTTCCTCAGCTTCGGCAACCTGCCCTTCGACGATGACATCAAGGGCACCCACATCGCCAAGCTGGAAGAGCGCGCCAAATTCGAGAAGCGTCCCGCCAACTTCCAGATGGTCATCGACGATGTGTACGCCATCTCCGAAGGCAAGCTGGTTGGCCGTCCCAAGAACAAATAACTCTGTTTGTCCGCTCTATTTTGTGAACATATAACACTCAACCGTTTCGAAAGGATGGGATTCCCATGAAAATCGAAAAAGTAATCTGTTCCAAAGGCCGCACCGGCTTCTATTTTGACGACCAGAAGGCCATCAAAGCCGGCGCAAAGAACGACGGCGCCGCCTACATCGGCGAGCCCATGACCCCCGGCTTCACCTCCATCCGTATGGCTGGCGAAGCCATCAGCGTGCAGCTGGTTCTCTCCGACGGCCAGATCGCCCTGGGCGATTGCGCTGCGGTGCAGTATTCCGGTGCTGGCGGACGCGATCCCCTGTTCCTGGCTGAGGACTTCATCCCCTACATCCAGGAAGTGGTGGCTCCCCACCTGATCGGCCGCGAGCTCACCAGCTTCAAGGAGCTGGCCGGCGAAATCAACAGCATGACCGATCCCAAAACCGGCAAGCGCATCCACACCGCCATCCGCTACGGCGTCACCCAGGCCATTCTGGATGCTGTGGCCAAGTCCAAGCACACCATCATGGCCGAAGTCATCGCTGAGGAATATGGCTGCAAGGTCTCCGATAAGGAGCTGCCCATCTTCACCCAGTCCGGCGACAACCGCTATGAGAACGCCGACAAGATGATCCTGAAGGGCGCTCAGGTTCTGCCCCATGCTCTGATCAACCATGTGGAGACCAAGCTGGGCAAGAACGGCGAGAAACTGCTGGAGTATGTGAAGTGGCTCCATGACCGGATCATCGCCCTGCGCAAGGACGAGAGCTATCAGCCTGTGCTGCACATCGATGTGTACGGCACCATGGGCATTGCTTTTGACAACGATCTGGAGAAGATCGCCGATTACATGAAGACCCTGTGCGACGCTGCCGCTCCCTTCCACCTGCGCATCGAAGGCCCCGTGGATGTGGGCGACCGCACAAAGCAGATGGAAGCTCTGCGGGACCTCACCGCAATCTGCGACAAGAAGAACATCCCCGTGGAGATCGTGGCCGACGAGTGGTGCAACACTCTGGAGGACATCATCTACTTCGCCGACAACAAGGCCGGCCATATGATCCAGATCAAGACCCCCGACCTGGGCGGCATGAACGACATCGCCGAAGCTGTGCTCTACTGCAAGAAGAAGGGCATCGGCGCTTATCAGGGCGGCACCTGCAACGAGACCGACCGGAGCGCTCAGGTGTGCGTCCAGGTGGCCATGGCTACTCAGCCTGACCAGATCCTGGCAAAGCCCGGCATGGGTGTGGACGAAGGCTACATGATCGTTTACAACGAGATGCAGCGCGTTCTGGCCTATGAAGAGGCTATGAAGAAATAAGTAAGATCCTTCCTTTTATAAAAGCCCCGCAAGACCATTTGGTCTTGCGGGGCTTTTGATTTGTATCAGACAAGCGGCGTTGCCGTTTGTTTTTTGCTGCGCTCAGCGTCTTTGCCCATAGCCCTCCATGGCTTTCTTCACCATATCAGCCCACTGAGGACAGGCCTTTCTGAAATACTCCAGGCACTGATCCGAAATCACAGCGGGCGCCTGGGCCAGCTCCACGGCGATATTGTCCACCAGATGCTCCTGTTCCAGCTGGCTCATGCCCCGGAAACGCTCTCCAGCCTGGGTAAAGTCGTCGGTCTGGTACAAGGGAGAACGGATCTGATTTCCCCGGGAATACTGGGCGGTATAGGGCGGACAGGAAGCTTTCTGCTGCGGCCCGCATCCCAAAGCACCGCTGTGGGGATAGTAATTCACCGTTCCTTTCCGGAAAGTAGTGCGCATCATGCCGTCCTGCTGGTAATTGTTGGCCGGTGTACGAGGACGGTTGATGGGAAGTTCTGTGTAGTTGGGGCCCACCCGGTAGCGCTGGGCATCCCCATAGGAAAACACCCGCCCGGTGAGCATTTTATCATCGGAAAACTCGATGCCGGGCACCAGATTGGCTGGGCAGAAGGCCGACTGCTCCACCTGGGCAAACTCATTTTCAAAATTCCGGTTGAGCACCAACTGCCCTACTTTATGCAAGGGAAAACGCTCTTCCGGCCACAGCTTGGTGTCGTCCAGAGGGTCAAAATCCTGCATGGAGGCCTGGCAAATGGGCATCAGCTGCACCGCCAGATCCCAGGACGCCGTTTGCCCGCTTTCCAATGTGCGGTACAGGTCGGTTTTGGCTACATCGGGCTCCACCCCGGCCAAGCGGGCCGCTTCGTGACGGTCCACCGTCTCTTTCCCCTGGTGGGAGCGGAAATGGTATTTCACATAGAACCGCTCTCCCTGGCTGTTTACCCACACATAAGTATTGACGCCGAATCCATCCATCTTCCGGAAGGAGGGAATGGTGCCCTCATCGGAATACAGATATGTGATCATATTGGTGCATTCCGGCATCTGGCTGTAAAAGTCCCAGAAACGGGTGTTGTCTTTCACACCGGTGTCGGGCGCAGGCTTGAGGGAATGGAGCAAATCGGGGAATTTCATGGCATCGCGGATGAAGAACACCGGGAAATTCAGGCCCACGATATCCAGATTCCCTTCCTCGGTGTAAAATTTCACAGCGAATCCACGGGGGTCCCGCAGGGTATCGGCGCTGCCTTTGTGGCCTGCCACGGTGGAAAACCGGACAAATACCGGCGTCACTTTGCCCGGCTGGGAGAAGAGACCGGCCTTGGTGTACCGTGTCATGGAGCAAGTGGTCTGGAAATAACCGAAGGCCCCGGTGCCATTGGCATGCACCACCCGCTCGGGAATGCGTTCCCGGTCAAAATGGGCCATTTTTTCCAGGTAATAGGCATCCTTCATCAGCATAGGGCCATTGCATCCCACAGTGAGGGAATGGTTGTCATTCTGGGCCATGGTTCCCTGGTTGTCGGTGATACAGCCATTTTGACGGCAGGCCTGGGGAGTCGGCCGCTGGGGCAATGGGGTATAATGCTGCATCTTCTGGCACTCTTCCGGGGTCATTGGCTGGCCGCAGGGCGGACAAGGGTTAGGACGACAGGGCGGACAGGGATGCTCCGGACACTCCGGCATCTCTGGTTCCTCCGGCATTTCCGGCTCAGGGGGGCACTCTGGGCATTCCGGGCACTCCGGCTTCTCTGGCTCCTCTGGCATTTCCGGCTGAGAGGGGCACTCTGGGCATTCCGGACACTCCGGCATCTCTGGTTCTTCCGGCACTTCCGGCTGAGAGGGGTACTCTGGGCATTCCGGGCACTCCGGCACCACCGGTTCTTCCGGTTCTTCCGGCTGAGAGGGACACTCCGAACATTCCGGGCACCCTGGTATTACCGGTTCCTGAGGTGCTTCCGGCTCCTCTGGAAGCACAGGATATTCTGGCACTTCCGGTACAGTGGGTTCCTGAGGAGCCATGGGATCGGAGGGTCCGGTTCCTTCCTGCCACTGCTCCCGCCGGGGCATGGGCTGCTGCCAGACCCCGGTGTGCCAGGCCTCCTGCTGGCGTCCCTGATTTTCCTGAAAGAACCTTCCCGGCCTGGCCGGAGGATAATAACTATGTCCCGGTCGAGGGCAGACCGGCTCATTTCCCCGCCATGGGCCCTGAGGGCACTGTCCCCGGGCAGGGCCGCAATGGGGGAACATCCGGCCATAGGGAGTTTTTTGTCGCATGATCATACCTCGCTTTTTTGATGATTCCCCGCCGATACTCTGCCGGCAGGGGTCATTCCAGTCTATGCCGCTGCCTTTCCACTTGCGCCCCAGGAAAAGATAAGATACAATACAAAACAAGCACATCACCCATGGGAGATCCTGTTTTCTTGTGATTTTCCCGCTACCTGTTCTCTGGAGGTTTTCTATGCTGTTTTCTCAGATTCCCCGGATTTCTCTTTTAACAGAGCCCACACTTTTGGAAAAAGCCGCCCATTTTGGCGATACCATCGGCCATTCCTCCCTTTGGATCAAACGGGAGGATGTAATGGGCCTGGGAATGGGAGGCAACAAGGTCCGCTCTCTGGAATTCTGGCTGGGCGAGGCCCTGGAAAAGGGCTGTGATATCGTTCTGGCCGCCGGGCTTCCCCCTTCCAACCTGTGCCGCCTCACCGCAGCCGCCTGCTGCCGTTTGAACCTGGAATGTGAGATCATCCACAACGCCGCTCCATCCAACACTAAACCCCGCCGAGGTGACAGCCGTTTTCTCTATGATCTGATGGGAGTGCGCCAGATCTATTGCGGCCCGGTGGATGAGGAGGCCCGTAAAGCCTTTGTGGAAGAACGGGCCCAGGAACTGAAGGACCAAGGCCGCACTCCCTATATCCTGGGCGATCCGGTGGTGGGAGCTTTGGGCTATGTGGCAGCTGCTCAGGAGCTGCTTTTCCAGGCCGAACAGAAACACATTGACTTGCGTCATGTGTTCATCAGTGCTTCCGCCGGGCCTACGGAAATTGGATTGCTCTTCGGTCTGCGTCTCATGGGTGGGCCAGACCTTCATGTCCATCTGGTTTCGGTGGAATATCCCGCCCACACTTTCTGGCCCATCGCCCAGGAAATCTGGCAGGGCCTTTGCGAAAAGCTCCATGTGATTCCGCCCCTGTCTTTGCAGCACAACACCCATTTTTATGAGGAATATCTGGGGCCGGGCTATGCCAAACACTCCCCGGAAACCTGGCTGGCTTTACGCCTTCTGGCCCGTACTGAAGGGATTTTCCTGGACACCACCTACAATGCCAAAGTGTTCGCCGGGCTCACCGATCTGTGCCAAAAAGGGCGCCTGCCCACCGATGAAGCTACGGTGATTTTCCACACCGGCGGCGTCCCCACTTTGCTGATGCGGGAAGAATGAAGAACAATACAAAAAGCGGACAGGAAATCCTGTCCGCTTTTATGTTATAGGGTAGATTTACTTGTTCAGGTTGAACCAGGCATTCAGGCCGGGATAATAGGCGATATCCTCCAGCTCCTCTTCGATGCGCAGCAGCTGGTTGTACTTGGCCACCCGGTCGGTACGGCTGGGAGCACCAGTCTTGATCTGACCGGCGTTGAGAGCCACAGCCAGGTCGGCGATAGTGGTGTCCTCGGTCTCGCCGGAGCGATGGGAAATAACGGCAGTATAACCGGCCCGGTTTGCCATCTGGATGGCTTCCAGAGTCTCGGGGAGGGTGCCGATCTGGTTGACCTTGATGAGGATGGCGTTGGCCACGCCCATCTTGATGCCCTTGGCCAGGCGCTGAGTGTTGGTGACGAACAGGTCGTCGCCAACCAGCTGGATCTTGTCGCCAAGAGCCTGAGTCAGCATCTTCCAGCCTTCCCAGTCCTCTTCGCCCATGCCGTCCTCGATGGAGATGATGGGATACTTCTCCACGAAGTTCTTCCACATCCGCACCATCTGCTGGCGGGTCATCTTCTTGCCAGCCTTGGGCAGCAGGTAGTAACCGCCGTCCTCTTCCTTATACCACTCGGACACAGCGGGGTCCATGGCGATCATGAAGTCCTTGCCCGGCTCGAAACCGGCCTTCTCGATGGCTTCCACGATGACTTTCAGTGCGTCCTCGTCCTTCTTCAGGTTGGGAGCATAGCCGCCCTCATCGCCCACAGCGGTGGCCAGGCCCATGCCCTGGAGCACCTTCTTCAGGGTGTGGAACACTTCGGCACACCAACGCAGGCCCTCGGCAAAGGTGCCGGCGCCCACAGGCATAACCATGAACTCCTGAATATCCACATTGTTGGTAGCATGAGCGCCGCCGTTGAGGATGTTCATCATGGGCACAGGCAGGGTCTTGGCGTTGCAGCCGCCCACATAGTTATACAGAGTCATGCCCAGAGCTTCGCTGGCGCACTTGGCGCAGGCCAGGGAAGCGCCCAGGATGGCGTTGGCGCCCAGGCGGGACTTGTTGGCAGTGCCGTCCAGCTCAATGAGCATCTTGTCGATGAGGGGCTGATCCAGCACATTCTGGCCCATCAGGCACTCAGCGATCTCGGTGTTGACAGCGGCCACAGCCTTGGTGACGCCTTTGCCCATATAGCGGCTCTTGTCCTCGTCCCGCAGCTCGCAGGCTTCAAAAATGCCGGTGGAGGCGCCGGAGGGCACAGCGGCCCGGCCCATGAACAGCTTGTTCTGCTCGGCGTCCATGGCATATACTTCTACTTCCACGGTGGGGTTGCCGCGGCTGTCCAGTACTTCGCGGCCCACCACATCGGTGATCTCAATGTACTTTTTCATCGGTGTTTTCCTCTTTTCTTTGATATTCGTTCTGTGTTCACCAGGATATTGTATCCTCTTTTTCCCTCCCCGTCAATCGCCGGAGGGGAGAAAGAAGGGGTTCCCAGAGTAAAATTCGGGAAAAACCTTGGCCCTATTGCCTATGCTTCTGTCAGCAGGCTCTCGCCGGTCATTTCCACGGGCTTTTCCAGCCCCAGCATGGAGAGCAAAGTGGGGGCGATGTCGCACAGGCGGCCGCCCTCTTTCAGCCCGGCCTTCTTGCCCACCAGAATCAGAGGCACCTCATTTGTGGTGTGGGCGGTAAAGGGAGTGCCGTCGGGGCAGACCATCTGCTCGGCATTGCCGTGGTCGGCCGTGACCAGAGCCGCGCCGCCCATCTTTTCCAAAGAGGCCAGCACCCGCCCCAGGCAGGTATCCACCGCTTCCACCGCACGAATGGCCGCCGGAAGCACGCCGGTATGACCCACCATATCGCAGTTGGCAAAGTTCAAAACGATCAGATCATATTTTCCGCTTTCGATGCGGCTGCACACCGCATCGGTGACCTCATAGGCGCTCATTTCCGGCTTCATATCGAAAGTAGCCACCTTGGGGGACTCGATGAGCACCCGGTCTTCCCCGGGAAATACCCGTTCCTCGCCACCGTTGAAGAAGAAGGTGACATGGGCATATTTCTCGGTTTCGGCAATGCGAAGCTGGGTCATACCCGCCTCACTGACCACCTGACCCAGGATGTGCTCCAGCACCTGGGGCTTGAAGGCCACCTGTACTCCAGGCATGGCGGCGTCATACTGGGTGAAGCACACATAATAGGGAGCCACCAGTCCGCCTTCCCGCACAAAGCCGTCAAATTCCGGATCGGTGAGGGTACGGGTGATCTCTCTGGCCCGGTCGGGGCGGAAGTTATAGAAAATCACACTGTCACGGTGGCTGATCCCGGCATCTTTGCAGCAGACCACCGGCTTCATAAACTCGTCGGTCTCTCCCTGCTCATAGCTCTTTTCCACCGCCTGAACAGGATCGACAAAGAAGGGGCCTTTCCCCAGCACCATGGCCTCGTAAGCCGGCTGAACCCGATCCCAATGCCGGTCTCTGTCCATCACATAGTACCGGCCGCTGATGGTGGCGATCTGACCCACGCCGATTTTCTCCATCTCCTCCTGGAGGGCCTTCACATAGGAAAGGCCGGAAGAGGGAGGCACATCCCGTCCATCCAGGAAGCAGTGGATCTGAAGCTTTTCTATGCCGTTCTGCCTGGCCAGATCGGTGAGGGCCAGCAGATGGTCGATATGGCTGTGGACGCCCCCCTCGGAGAGAAGTCCCAGCAGGTGGAGCGTCGAGTCGTTTTTCTTCACGTGGTCCACGGCCTTGAGGAAGGCCGGATTTTTGAAAAAGGAGCCGTCTTCGATGGCCTTCGTTATCATGGTGAGATCCTGGTAGACGACCCTTCCGGCGCCTATGTTGAGATGTCCTACCTCGGAATTCCCCATCTGCCCTTCCGGAAGCCCTACGGCCATACCGCTTGCGTTTCCCCGAACAAACGGATACTCTGCCATTA
>CALLCY010000162.1:0-7159 GCA_938000015.1 uncultured Clostridia bacterium | reverse complement strand
CGCCCGGGCCATCGCCGGGCTGCATTCCTTTGACCAGAAGCTCATCGTCATCGCCGGGGGCTATGACAAAAAGATCCCCTTCGATGCCTATGGCGAGGAAGCCTGCCACCATGTGAAGCTGCTGATTCTCAACGGGGCCACCGCCCCGAAGCTGCGGCAGGCCGTGGAAAACGCCCCTTCTTATAAGGATTGCGGCATACAGATCGCCGAAAAAGCCACTCTGGAAGAAGCGGTGCAGTTTGCCTGGGAGCAGGCCCAGGAAGGGGATATCGTGACATTGTCTCCGGTGTGCGCATCCTTTGACGCATACCCCAACTTCATGACAAAAGGCCGGGCCTATAAGGAAATGGTATCCCGGCTTTGCGAATAAAGACGAAAGAGGTGCAATGGATTGGAACTGGTAAACACCATCAAAAGTCTCACCGACCGCTATGGCGTGTCGGGGGATGAATTCGGCGTTTCCGCCCAGGCGGCGGAACTGCTGCGCCCCTATATGGACCGGGTGGAAGTGGATAAGCTGGGCAATGTGATCGGCTACCGCTCCTGCGGCAAGGAAGGGGCCAAAAAGCTGCTGTTGGACGCCCATCTGGATCAGATCGGCTTTGTCATCACCGAAGTGCTGGAGGAGGGCTTCTGCCGCTTCATCGGCATGGGAGTGGACCCCCGGATGCTGCTGGGCAGCGAGCTGACCGTGCTCACCAAAGACGGCCCCATCCCGGCGGTGGTCAGCTGCATTCCGCCCCACCTGCAAAAGGCCGGGGACAACAAGAAGGCCCTGCCCATTGAAGAGATGGTGCTGGACCTGGGCATGAGCGGGGAAAAGGCCAAGGAGACCGTCCGGGTGGGGGATTACGCCGCCTTCGCCGGAGAGGCCTTCCAGCTGAAAAACGACCTGCTGTGCGGCAAATCCATGGACGACCGGGCCTGCTTTGTGTGCATCCTGCTGGCTCTGGAAGAGTTGCAGGGCAAGGAGCTGGATGTGGATCTCATCGTCCTGGGCAGCACCAAGGAAGAAGTGGGCGGCCACGGCGCCCGGGCCAGAGCCTATCTGGACGCACCCGATTACGCCATTGCCATCGATGTGTGCCATGCCCGCACCGGGGACAACAAGCCCGAAGACCGGGTCTTTGACCTGGGCGGCGGCCCTGTCATCGGCTTCGGCTCCAACAGCATGCCCAAGTTCGCCCGCCGGCTGTGCGAGGTGGCCCGGGCCAAGGAGATCCCCTATCAGCCGGAAGCGGTTCCCGCTCATTCCGGCACCAACGCCTGGTCCATCCAGCCCATCGAGGGCGGCGTGTGCACAGCGGTGGTCTCCCTGCCTCTGCGGTATATGCACTCCCCGGTGGAAGTGCTGAAGCTGAAAGACATGAAGCATGTGGGGCATCTCCTGGCAGAGTTCACCCTGGGCTTTGACGGCAATCTGTAAAAGGGGGGAGCAAGATGAAAGAAATACTGAAACAGCTGTGCGCCAAAAACGGCGTACCCGGCTATGAAGATGAAGTGCGTCAGTGCATCCGGGAAATGGTGGAGCCTTACGCCGATGAGATCATCGAAGACCACCTGGGCAATCTCCTGGTGCTGAAAAAGGGCAAGCAGCCCCGGAAAGCGCCCATGATGGTGTGCGCCCATATGGACGAAGTGGGCTTCCTCATCAGCCGCATCACCTCGGACGGTATGTTCAAGATCGTCCCCTCCGGCGGCATCGACCCCCGGGTCCTGGTGGGCCGGCGGATGGAAGTGGGTCCCCAGAAGGTTCCCGGCGTCATTTCCCTCAAGGCCATCCACCTGACCACTCCCGAAGAGCGGAAGGTGGCCCCGGGCATTGACACCCTTTATATTGACATCGGCGCTTCCTCCCAGAAGGAAGCGGAACAATACGCCCGGGTGGGGGATTATGCCACCTTTGACAGCCGCTGGGTGGAGTTCGGCGACCAGCGGATCAAATCCAAGGCCATTGACGACCGGATCGGCTGCGCCGTGATGGTGCAGCTGATCCGCGAGGGCGTAGAGAAGGATACCTGGTTTGCCTTTGTGGTGGGCGAGGAGATCGGCAGCCGGGGCGCTCAGGCCGCCGCCAGCCGGATCAAACCCCGCTGGGGCCTGGTGATCGAAGGCACCACCGCCGCCGACATCCCCGGCGTGCGGGAGCATGAAAGATCCTGCTTCCAGGGCGGCGGGGCCGTTGTGTCCCTGGCCGACCGCGGCTCGGTGTATAACCGGGAATTTGTCCGCCGTCTGACGGGCAAGGCCGACGAAGCGGGCATCCGCTGGCAGTATCGGGCCAGCATGAACGGCTCCACCGACGCTGGGGTCATGCACCAGGCCGGGGAGGGCGCTCAGGTGTTCGGCCTGGCCGCTCCTGTGCGGTATATCCATTCGGCCAGCAATGTGCTCCATTGGCCCGATGCAGAGGAAGTGCTGAAAATGGCCCGGCTGGTGGTAAAGGAGGCAGAGTGCGATGATTGATATCTTGAAAACATTTACCCATCTGCAAAGTGTGGCCCGGCCCTCGGGCTTTGAAAGCCCCTGCGCCCAGGCCATTGCAGAGCTTGCAGGGCCCTACTGTGACGACGTGAAGATCGACACCCTGGGCAATGTGATCTGCCACAAGAAAGGGCCGGGGAAGCGCCTGATGATGGCGGCCCACATGGATGTGATCGGCCTGATCATCACCCACATCGACAAAAAGGGCTTCCTCCGTTTCGGGGCCCTGGGTGGCTTTGTGCCCTACCGTCTCATCGGCGCCCGGATGAAGCTGGAAAACGGCATGGGCGGCAGCGTCTGGTGTGACGAAAAGGCCATGGAGGAAAAGAAGCTGGAGGACATCACCCTGAACGACCTGTACCTGGACATCGGCGCCGAAAGCGAAGAAAGCGCCAGAAAAATGGTGCAGGTCGGGGATGTGGCCATGTACGAAGGGGAGCCCCAGCAGGTGGGCCAGATGCTTCTCGCCCCGTATTGCGACGACCTGATCGCCTGTGCCGCGCTGCTTTCGGCCATGAGCCAGGTGGAAAAGAGCG
Source organism: uncultured Clostridia bacterium (assembly GCA_938000015.1). Lineage (GTDB taxonomy): Bacteria > Bacillota > Clostridia > Oscillospirales > Butyricicoccaceae > Pseudobutyricicoccus. Next base: position 4,139 of record CALLCY010000162.1, on the reverse strand, counting down.
AAAATGACCTGTATTTCGTCTTTACCGTCCAGGAAGAAGTGGGCCTGCGGGGCGCTGCCACGGCGGCCTATGCCATCGACCCGGATTTCGGCGTGTGCATGGATGTGACCCGCACCGGAGACAACCCCTCGGAAAAGGCCAAAATGGTGGTCAAGCTGGGGGCCGGTCCCACCATCAAGATCAAGGATGTATCCCTTCTGTGCAATCCCCAGGTGATCGCCCACCTTCGTGAGGCGGCCAAAGAGGGGGATGTGCCCTATCAGGACGAAGTGCTCACCGCCGGCGGGACAGACAGCGCCGCCATCCAGAAAACCCGGGGCGGGGTGCTGTCCGGCTGCATTTCCATTCCCTGCCGGTATATCCATTCCCAGAACGAAATGGTCAGCCTGAAGGATGTGGAGCAAAGCGCCCATCTCATGGCTCTTTGCGCCCAGCGCACACTGTAAAAGGAGGGGAGAACAAGATGAATTTTGTGAAAACTTTCCGCACTCTTCTGGAAAATGCCTCCCCCTCGGGCTTTGAAGCCCATGGGGCCAAGGCCATTGCCGACCTGGCCGCCCCCTATTGCGACAAGGTGAAGATCGACGCTTTGGGCAATGTGATCTGCCGGAAGAAAGGCTCGGGCAAGCGCATCATGGTGGCCGCCCACATGGATGTGATAGGCTTTATGGTCAACCGCTTTGAAAAGGACGGCTTTTTGCAGGTGACCAACATCGGCGGCCATCGGGCCAGCCGTCTGTCGGGCAAGAAAGTGCGGTTTCTGAATGGCGCATCCGGCGTGCTCTTTGAGCGGGCCGATGCCGAGCTGAAAACCAAAACCGGAGACAAAGCCGCCATGACCGACCTGTTTTTGGACATCGGGGCCACTTCCGAAGAAGAAGCCCGCAAGATGGTGCGGGTAGGGGATGTGGCCGTCTTCGATTACGAAGCCAAGGAGATTGGCGACGGGCTTTTGATGTCCCCCTATTGCGACAACCTGGCCTCCTGCGCCGCCATGCTCTGCGCCATGAGCCAGGTGAAGAAGACGGAAAATGACCTGTATTTCGTCTTTACCGTCCAGGAAGAGCAGGGGCTGAAAGGCTCCAAGACCTCGGCCCACGCCATCGAGCCGGACCTGGGCATCGCCATCGACCTGACCCACGCCGGGGACTGCCCGGGTGCCGCCGATGGGGAAGTGAAGCTGGGGAAGGGCCCCGCCATCAAGGTCAAGGACGCCTCGTTGATCTGCACCCCGGAAGCGGTGGAGCATCTGCGGAAATCCGCCGAGGAAAACGGCATTTCCTATCAGGACGAAGTGTTGCTGCGGGGCGGCACCGATACCGCCTCCATTCTGGTCAGCCGGGATGGTGTGCCCTCGGGCTGCGTGAGCATCCCCGGCCGGTATATCCATTCCACTGCTGAAACCATTTCCATCAAAGACGGAGAACAGGCCGCTGCCCTTCTGGCCCGGGCCTGCGAGAGGGAGCTATGAGCACATTTGATTTTTCACCGGCCCTTTGGGACCTCTGCCGCAAGGCAGAGGCCAAAGCCCGGGGCCAGTTTGCACTTCTGGAGGAGCGGGCCAGCTGCAACACCGCAAAAATTCTGTCGGCCTTTTCGGAGCATCGGGTGAGCGACGCCTGCTTTGGCGGCACCACCGGCTATGGCTATGACGACATGGGCCGGGACAAGCTGGACGAGATCTATGCCCAGGTGTTCGGGGCGGAAAAGGCGTTGGTGCGCACCGGCTTTGTCAACGGTACCCACACCATTGCCGCCGCCATGTTTTCCTGCGTCAGCGCCGGGGATGTGTTCTTGTCGGCCACTGGCAGCGTCTATGACACCTTGCAGACGGTGGTAGGCCTGCGGGGCAAGGTGGGGGGCACCTTTGCCGATTACGGCATCGGCTACCGGGAAGTACCCCTGAAAGAGGGACGGCCCGACCTGCCCGCCATCGAAAAAGCCGCCGCCGACCCCCAGGTAAAGGGAGTATTCATTCAGCGCAGCCGGGGCTATGCCCAGCGGCAGACCCTGTCCTGCGAGGAGATCGGGGAGATCTGCAAGGTGGTGCGGAAGGTCAACCCGGATGCTGCCATTGTGGTGGACAACTGCTATGGCGAGTTTGTAGAGGAAACCGAGCCCACCCAGCACGGAGCCGATCTGGTGGCTGGGTCCCTCATCAAAAACCCCGGCGGCGGCCTGGCCCCCACCGGCGGCTACATCGCCGGACGGGCTGACCTGGTGGAGCGGGCGGCTTTCCGCCTGACGGTGCCGGGCATCGGCGGAGAGTGCGGCGCCACCCTGGGGGTCAACCGTTCTCTTTATCAGGGGCTGTTCATGGCACCCCACACCGTGTGCCAGGCGCTGAAAACGGCGGTGTTCGCCGCGGCCTTGCTGGAGGAGATGGGCTTTTCGGTGTCTCCCGGAAGCGGGGAGGAGCGCCACGACATCATCCAGACGGTGGACTTCGGCAAGCCGGAACCGCTGCTGGCCTTCTGCCGGGGCATCCAGGCGGGAGCGCCGGTGGATTCCTTCGCCACGCCGGAGCCCTGGGATATGCCGGGCTATGATTGCCCGGTGGTCATGGCGGCCGGGGCCTTTATCCAAGGTTCCTCCATCGAGCTTTCCTGTGATGCGCCCATGCGTGAGCCTTATACCGCCTTTATGCAGGGAGGCCTGACCTATGAAGCCGGACGGCTGGGGGTCATGATGGGCGCCAAGTGCATCTTAGAGATGAACAAATAAAAAAGCAATCAAAAAGCATCAAAAAAGCGGCTTCTGCCGCTTTTTTGATGCTCCCGGCCCAGTGCCTGGGCTCCCAAACTGCGCTCCCGGCCCAGTGCCTGGGCTGTCATACTGCGCTCCCGCGCCCGGCAACAGAACCAGGCCGGTTGTATGCAGAAAGGCAAAGAAAAGCCCCCCTTGTGCAAAGGGGGGACAGCATGGCGCAGTCATGCAGGGGGGATTGCGAAGCTGATTGCATCCGAGGAGGTGTTATCTATTCCACCTTGCTAGGATTGCACCAAAGCCCCTGCCGGTGTTGGCTCGCCAGCACCGGGGCACCGAGGAACAGCAGCGCATCCAGCCTGGGAGAGTTTTGGGAGCGGAGGCACTCCGCTGCAAATTTGTCGTTGTGTTAGGCGCGAAACCGTAGTATAATAAAAATGTATATCTGCGAATATCTGCAAATGGAAAGGCGGCAAAGTGCATGGTGATACTGGGGATCGACCCGGGGTATGCCATTGTGGGCTATGGCGCCGTGGAAGTTGACAAAGGCCGGATGCGTGCCCTGGGCTATGGGGCCATCACCACCCCCGCCGGGGTGCCTCTGCAAAACCGGTTGCTGGAAATTCATCAGGATATGCTCACCCTGCTGGACCATTTCAAACCCGATGCGGTGAGCGTGGAGGAGCTGTTTTTCAACACCAATGTGACCACCGGCATCGCCGTGGGCCATGCCAGAGGAGTGATCCTGCTGGCAATCGCCCAGAAGGGCCTGCCTTTTTATGAGTACACCCCCGGCCAGGTGAAGCAGGCGGTGGTGGGCTATGGCAAGGCGGAAAAACGCCAGGTGATGGAGCTGACCCGGAACATCCTGGGCCTCCGAAAAATCCCCCGGCCCGATGACGCCGCCGATGCCCTGGCGCTGGCGGTGTGTCATGCCCACAGCGCCTCCTCCCGAATGTTTGAAAACAGGAGTACATAAGGATGTTTCATCATATCAAAGGAACGGTTTTTCATGTGGACCCCAGCCGTGTGGTGCTGGACAACGGCGGGGTGGGGTATAGCATCAACACCTCCTTTTTCTCGGCCTCGTCGGTGAAAAAGGGGGAGGAAGCCCTGTTTTACACCTATCTCCATGTGCGGGAGGACGCCATGGAGCTTTATGGCTTTGTCACCGAAGAGGAGCTTTCCTGCTATAAGATGCTCACTTCTATCTCCGGGGTGGGGCCCAAAGCGGCCCTGGCCATCCTGTCGGTGGTCACCCCGGAAAAACTGGCCCTGTGCGTCATTTCCGAGGACGAAAAGGCCCTGACCAAAGCCCCCGGCGTGGGAAAAAAGCTGGCCCAGCGGATCATTCTGGAGCTGAAAGACAAACTGGCCAAAAGCCAGCTGTCGGTCTCCGGAGGTGCCGGGGTGGAGCTGCCTGCGCCGGAAGT
>CALLCY010000161.1:0-2939 GCA_938000015.1 uncultured Clostridia bacterium | reverse complement strand
GGTTGATGACGGCAAAAATAAAGAAACCTGCGCCAATGGCGAAAATGGCGATGGCCAGAATGGTGAAGATCAGCGAGCTGGAAATACGCCGTTTACCCCGCCCTTCTTCTTCCTCCTCGTCATCCTCTTCCACCGGAGCCGCTGCCGTTTTCAGACGCTGAGCATTCTTTCGCTGGGCCGCAGCCTGAAGTTCCGAAGAATACTGGATCACCTGGGTCTCTTCCGGGTCCCGGGAGCGAACAGCACTCATCGGTGGAACCGCAGCCACATTGATTTTGTAATGAGGATCATCCCGGAAATTCTCCATATCCCGGATCATATCCGTGGCGCTGCGATAGCGATCCGCCGGCTGGGGCGCCATGGCTTTCATCACAATGTCTTCCAGCGTCTTGGGAATGTCGGGCACATGATCTCTGGGCGGCAGGGGCACCGAGTTGATGTGCTGCAAGGCCACCGCCAGAGGGGTATCCCCCTCAAAGGGCAGCCGTCCGGTGAGCATTTCATACATGACAACACCCAGGGAGTAAATATCCGAGCGATTGTCGATATGGCCGCCCCGGGCCTGCTCGGGAGACACATAGTAGACCGAACCAATGGCCTCTCCCATATTGTAAGTATTGTTGCTGGCGGCCTGACGGGCGATGCCGAAATCGGCCACCTTCACTGTGCCGTCCCGCAGCACCATGATATTCTGGGGCTTGATATCCCTATGAATGATGCCCCGGCCATGGGCGTGCTCCAGCGCCTTTGCAATCTGGAGGGCAAAGAAAACCGTTTCCTTCCACCCCAGAGGGCTTTTCCGCTCCATATAATCCTTCAAAGTGATGCCATCGATCAGCTCCATGACGATGTACTCCACATCCCCTGTGCGGGACACATCGTACACCGACACAATGTTGGGATGGGACAGCATGGCCACAGCCTGGGACTCATCCCGGAAACGTCGGCGGAACTCTTCGTCCTGGGCCAGCTCCTCCTTGAGGATTTTCACCGCCACAAACCGGTTGAGTCTGTGGCACTTTGCCTTGTATACAACGGCCATGCCGCCGCGCCCGATAACCTCCAGAATCTCATAGCGGTTATCGAGCATTTTGCCGATATATTTATCCACCGTACACTCCTCCTAGAATGATGCCAGCAAAACAGTGATATTGTCCCGTCCGCCCCGATCCTTGGCGATGTCGATCAGGGTGTCGCAGGCCTTTTCCGGCTCCTGGGACTGGAACACTTCATAATAGATCTCCGGTTCGCTGACCTCATTGGTCAAGCCGTCGGAACAAAGCAGCACAAACTGGCCTTCCCCCAGTGTCAGGGGAAACACATCACAGCTCACCGACTGCTCCACACCCAAAGCCCGGGTGATCACATTTTTGTTGGGATGGTGCCGGGCCTCGCCGGGAGACAGTTCTCCCCGCCGCACCATCTCGGCCACAAGGGAATGGTCGCTTGTCACCTGGTGCAGGCCCTCCCCATCGATGAGATAGGCCCGGCTGTCGCCGATGTTGCCCACCACCGCCTGTTTGCCGTCGGTGAGCAAGCACACCAGCGTGGTACCCATCCCCGTAAGTTTTGCATCCTGCTGGGCGCTTTCATACACCGCCCGGTTGGCCGCCTGGGCTGCACCAGTGACCACATCGGAAAAAGAGGGCTGTTCCCCCTCTTTCTTCTGGAGAAGGCGGCGTGCCTCCTCTTCGAACGCGCGGCAAGCAATGGTGCTGGCCACTTTTCCTCCCTGGGCGCCGCCCATGCCGTCACAAACCAGCAAAAGCTCTGCTCCCCGGGGCAAAGAGGCCATCAGGTAGGTGTCCTGATTTTCGCTGCGCACCATTCCCGTATCGGAATTTCCCCAAAATTTCATTTGTTTTGATTCCTCTTTTCCGCCATGGCCTTGCGCCGGAGCTGGCCGCAGGATGCGTCAATATCCCCGCCCAGACTGCGGCGCACCGTCACATTGAAACCCTTCTTCTGCAAAATCTCCTGAAAACGCCGGATGGTCTCCCGACTAGAGGGGGCCAGAGGACTTCCCTCCACATGATTGAGGGGGATCAGGTTGATGTGGCACATCAGCCCCCGCAAAAGAGCGGCCAGCTCTCTGGCGCACCCGTCGCTGTCATTGACCCCGGCAATCATGGCATATTCAAAGGAGATGCGCCGCCCGGTGGCGGCAAAGTAATCCCGGCAGGCCCGTATCAGCTCCTCCACCGGGTATTTGTTGTTCACCGGCATGATGGTGCTGCGGATCTTGTTATTGGGTGCATGAAGGGAGATGGACAGCGTCAGCTGGAAATCCAGCTGAGAGAGCTCCCGGATCCGAGGCACCAGCCCACAGGTGGAAAGAGAAATGTGACGCATTCCGATATTAAGTCCCTCCGGACAGCTGACCAGGCGGAGAAACTGCACCACATTGTCGTAGTTGTCCAGCGGCTCCCCTGTGCCCATCAGCACGATATTGGAAATTTTCAGTCCGCTGTCCTTTTGGGCAAACAGCACCTGATCCAATATCTCCGCCGGAGTCAGATCCCGGGTCTCCCCTTTTTCAAAGGAGGCGCAGAAGGCGCAGCCCATATGACACCCGGCCTGGGTGGAAAGGCAAACGCTGTTGCCATGCTGATAACGCATGACCACCGTTTCCACACAGTTGCCATCTGCAAGGCCGAATAAGTATTTCACCGTGCCATCCCGGGCGGAGACCTGCTTTCGGACGATCTCCGGCTTTGTGATAAAAGCCTTCTCTTTCAGCTTTTCCCGCAGAGGCTTGGATAGGTCGCTCATTTCGTCAAAGGAAGTGACCCCCTGGGTCAACCAACGAAAGACCTGCTTTCCCCGGTAAGAAGGCTCTCCCAGGGAAACCATGTATTCCTGCAACTGCCTGGGCAGCATGGATTTGATGCAAACTTTCTCCATATCAGGGCTCCTGATTCCGGCGCAGACAGGCGATA
>CALLCY010000160.1:0-5429 GCA_938000015.1 uncultured Clostridia bacterium | reverse complement strand
TGCGGGTGCACTGGGCAGGGGTGAACTTATAGGCGCCGTGGCTGGTGCCGATGGCAATGGCCAGAGAGTCCACGCCGGTGCGGGTGACGAATTCCTCCACCTCGGCGGGATTGGTGAACTGGGCATCCTCATCGGACACATTCACATCGTCCTCGATACCGGCCAGCTTGCCCAACTCACCTTCCACGGTGACGCCATGGGCATGAGCATATTCCACCACCTGACGGGTGATGGCGATGTTCTCCTCAAAGCTGTATTTGGAGCCGTCAATCATCACAGAGGAAAACCCGCCATCCACGCAGGCTTTGCAGATGTCGAAATTTTCGCCGTGATCCAGATGGAGGGCAATGGGCAGACCGGTCTCCATGATGGCAGCCTCCACCAGCTTGATGAGGTAATTGTGCTTGGCATATTTCCGGGCGCCGGCAGACACCTGGAGGATGACCGGAGAATTTTCCTCCATGGCCGCCTGGGTGATTCCCTGGACGATCTCCATGTTGTTCACATTGAAAGCGCCGATGGCATAGCCACCTTTGTAGGCCTTTTCAAACATTTCTTTTGTACTGACTAGCGGCATGATGTTTTCCTCCTGCTCGTATCGTTCCAAAATAGATCTTTTCGTTATTGTATCAGAAAAATAGATGCCATGCAAATTTCTTTTCCTGAAAAATTGCGGTATGGATTTTCCTGTTCTTGTATTTTCATTCTTTTTATTGTAAAATCAAGTCATACCCTGGCAAATCAGAAAAGAGAGGAATGAAAAAAAATGAAAAAGCACAAACGATCCCGCACAGCAATTTCCCTGTTCCTGGCAGTTTGTACCCTGTTCTCTCTCATTCTCCCCGTCACAGCGGCAGAGGGCCTTTCCTATGAGGTGATCATCGATCCTCAGTATGAGGATGCCGACTCCTTCTCCCAAGGCCTGGCCGCCGTACAAAAAGACGGCAAATGGGGCTACATCGACATGGAAGGCAACACCGTCATTCCCTTCCAGTTTGACTATGCCTTCTCCTTCAGCGAAGGTCTGGCCGTGGTGGGTACTTTGGGTGAGTATCCCATATATGACGGCGCAACGGCCCCGGTGTATTTCTGGTCCATCTTGGACAAACAGGGCAATGTGACCCCCCTGCTCTATAAAGAGGAAGGGGACACAGAATACAAGCAGGCCAAGGAATTTGTGGACAATCTTGACTCTTCCGCCAAAGTCTATTACCACAACGGCTATGTGGTGCTGGGCAGCATCATGTCGGTGGACAACTATGCCCCCAGTCTGGTGTTTGACCGCACCGGCAAGCAGGTCTACCTGGGGGATTATTGGGTGGGCTACTGTCTGAACGAAGGCACCTTCGCCGCCACCGAAGCCATGGGCGGCAACGGCCTCTATCTGGACGAAAGCGGCAAGCCCATCCTGGAATTTTCCGAAGAAGCCTACACCCGTCCCTTCAACCAGGGCCTGTCTCCCCTGGCTAAGTACGATGTGGAGCGCGAGGACCTTGTCTTTGGCTTCATCGATAAAAACGGCAAAACCGTGATTCCCTTCCAGTATCAGGACTTCTATGTCCGGGGGATCTTCACCACCTATCAGATCTTCTGCGACGGTATCGCCTCGGTGAAGAATCTGAACGGCAAATGGGGCGGCATTGACAAACAGGGCAAGACGGTGATCCCCTTTGAGTACGAAGCTCTGGGCACCTTCCTGGAAGGTCTGGCCTTTGCCTGCAAGGATGGTAAATACGGCGTCATCGACACCCAGAACAATGTGGTGGTTCCCTTTGAGTACACCCGGATCACTTCTTACTCGAATGGTCTGGCTGTGGCCGTGAAGGACGGCAGAGCCTTCTGCATCGACCGCTATGGCAAGGAAGTTCCCGGTTCCAACACCATCTCTCAAGAAAGCTACTTCCCCAACGGCCTGGAAGATTCCTACACCATCACCCCCGATGAAATCATCGTTCTGCGGGAAAACGGCAAATATGGTTTTGCCCGCATCGGCTACACCCAGCCTCTGCCTCAGGAAGGCGAAATGGCCGACTGGGCTTATGAAGAAGTGATCCAGGCCATCCAGCATGACCTGGTGCCCTCCGATCTGCAGAACCAGTATTATGCCAACATCACCCGTGGCGACTTTGCCACCATCGTGGTTCAGCTGCTGGAAGTGGTGTCCGGCAAAGACATCGAAGAGATCGTTTTGGAAGACACCGGCAAGACCCTGGAAGAGCTGGCCCTGGCCTATCCCTTCTCCGATACCAGCAGTTGGGATGTGATCGCTGCCAATGCGCTGGGCGTCATCAATGGCCGTGGCGAGGGCATCTTTGATCCTTACAGCGCCATCAGCCGCCAGGACGCCGCCGCTCTGCTGATGCGCATGGGCAAATACATGGGCAAGACCGATGTGGACATTTCCGGCGAGACCTTTGCCGATAACGCTTCGGTGGCTTCCTATGCTCAGGAGGCTGTGGCTTATGTGAAGGCTCTGGGCGTGATGAACGGCACATCCCAGACCACTTTCAGCCCCTTCGACACCTACACCCGCCAGCAGGCCTACATGACCATCTGGCGTCTCTACAATGTGATGGTCACCGAATAATTGCTGCAATCGTTCTTTTTGGCCCTGGGCATTTTGCCCGGGGCCTTTCTTTCATTGCCACAGAAGGGATTGTGTGGTAAAATACAGTTGCACTTGATTTTTCAAATTTTATCTCTCCACGGAGGTCATGTACCATGAACAAACTGAAAGGCGCCTGCCTTTTCGGCCAATCCGGCGGCCCCACATCGGTGATCAATTCCAGCGCTCTGGGCGTGCTGGAAACTGCGTTGGGTGAAGACTGCATCACCGCCGTCTATGGCTGTGCCCATGGCATCAAAGGCATTTTGAACGACTGTCTCTACGACATTTCCCAGGAGGACAAAAAGGAGCTGTCCCTGCTGCGGTATACCCCCTCTTCTGCCCTGGGTTCCTGCCGCTACAAGCTGAAGGACAGCAGCGTGGACGACACCGACTACAAGCGTATTCTGGAGATTTTCCAGAAATACAACATCCGCTACTTTTTCTACAATGGCGGCAACGACAGCATGGACACCTGCAACAAGGTTTCCAAGTACCTGATGAGCCAGGGCTATGAGTGCCGGATCATGGGTGTGCCCAAGACCATCGACAACGACCTGTTCGGCACCGATCACTGCCCCGGTTTCGGCTCGGCGGCCAAATACATCGCCACCTCCTGCATGGAGATCTACCAGGATGCCAATGTGTATGACACCGGCACCGTGGTGATCGTGGAGATCATGGGCCGCAACGCCGGCTGGCTCACCGCCGCCAGCGCTCTGGCCTCCCATATGGGCGGCGGTCCCGACCTGATCTATCTGCCCGAGCAGCCCTTTGACTTGGAAGCCGCCATGGCCCAGATCAAGGAAGTCTATGACAAGCGGAACAACTGCCTGGTAGCTCTTTCCGAAGGCATCATGGACAAAGACGGTAAGTTCATCGCCGAATACGGCCAGGATGTGGCCACCGACGCCTTTGGTCACAAGCAGATGGGCGGCGCCGGAGCTTTTGTGGCAAACGAAGTGAAGAGCCGCTTCGGCTACAAGGTGCGCAGCATCGAGCTGTCCCTGCTCCAGCGGTGCGCTGCTCACTCCGCTTCCCTCACCGACATCGAGGAAGCCTATCAGGCAGGCAAAACCGCCGTGGAACTGGCTATCAGCGGCGTCACCGACAAAATGGTGGCCTTTGAGCGGAAAGAGGGCGCAGAATACCAGCTGGAAATGAAGCCGGTGCCCCTGGACATCGTGGCCAACACCGAAAAGAAGGTGCCCACCCAGTGGATCAAGCCCGACCACACCGGTCTCACCGATGACTTTATCGCCTACGCCCTGCCCCTGATTCAGGGCGAGACCCAGCTTCCTTATGAAAACGGTCTGCCCCGCTTTGCTCGGCTGAAAAAGGTTCTGGCCAAATAACAATAGAACAAAACAAAACGCCGCAGATTTCTGCGGCGTTCTATTTTGCTTCAAAAATTATAGTGGGGTGTCTCCTGGTATTCCGGCGGAATATCATAACCGTAAAAATTCAGCATCTTCACCAGTCTACACGGCCTCTTCGGAAAGACCCACCGGTTAAGATAGTCGATGAAATCCGGCGCACCGTATGCGGCCACTTGCTGGCCCGGGCCGATCTCCTTCAGGAATTTCTCCTTTTCCGGCCCATGCCACACCCACTCTGCGCTGAAACTTCCACAATAGCTTTCCAGATCCCGGGCTACCTCCCAAGGCACTCGGTACAACATAGCCTGGCTATCGTGACTGAGAATGACTTCCTCCATCCCCTGTTGTTCTTCCTCATCATAGAAAATCTCTTTTTTCAACGCTTTTGCCCCCTTCTTCCTCTACCATATCTGTAAAAGTCCGCGGACAATGAGAAAAATCCCGAAAATAGCAATGCACAGCGCCCATCCATATTGCTTGGTTTTTACAGACTGACGCAGCTGCCCGATCCAGGCGATGAAAAACAGAGGCAGACTGAGAAACATACACCCCATGCCTGCCAAAGTTCCAATGGTAAAGAAAGGATGAGGATAACATACCCCGGTCCCCATCACCGCCAAAAGCAACAAAAGGCCCAGAATCGCCAGGGCCATGGCCACCCGATATACCTTCATGTTACCCCTCATTTCTCTCTCCATCTTCCGGTTACTTCCTCATTCACCGGTTCCAATTCCTTTTCCAACAGACACTGGAGATCCCAGAGCAGCTGTTCTTCCTCCACTTCCCGTGGAGCCAGCCTGCCTGTTTTCTCCCAGCGCAGCAGCATCCGGTATAAGGCCAACGCCTCCCGATCTGTCAACATCAGCTCCATGGGCTCCTCCTTCTGCTTTCCTTTCCGGCGTATTTTGTACAGTATAACAGAAAGAACCCATCCCATACCATAGGATTTTTCCAACGAATTTCTTAACAATTCATGACAGGATCAGGCTTTCTGGTGCTTTTTTCTCCCCTCCAGCAGTTCCCACACATCTTCTTCACTTTCCATCCCATCGTAATCGCCGATGAGTAGGCCAGGGTAGTGATACACGATCCCATCCTTTTCTCCTTCTTCCAGCCGATCCAACATTTTTCCCATGCCGAATTTGCCGATGTACCCCACAAAAGCCTGGGTCCGAAGGCTTTGCAGCACCGGGGCCTGACAGGGGAATTCTTCACATTGCCAGCACCCCTCCAACGCCCTGCTTTGGGCACACTCATAGGGGCGGCACCGTTCTTTTTCCGGACAGGCGCCCTCCCGGCAGCCAAGACATCCTTCTTTTTCCTCACACAAACAACAGGCCAGACCGCAAAAACCCATTCCCTTTTCCCGTTTCATTTCGAGTCCTCCTTTTTCAGCAAGGCGGCAGGGCGAATGGCTCCCGGGCCGAATTTGTCCCATATGCCGT
>CALLCY010000159.1:0-11957 GCA_938000015.1 uncultured Clostridia bacterium | reverse complement strand
TGCTTGCCGTCCATATGATAGATGGCATCGATGATCCGGTTGCGGTAAGAGCTGTTGCCCTCGCCCTCTTCCAGACGCTGAAATGCCAGCTCACCAGCCAGGCCCATCGTAACCACAGCTGCCGCTGCCGCTTCCAGCGTATGCTCCGGGTTTGCGGTGACAAAGGCCGCCGTCAGCCCGGACAGCTGGCAGCCGGTGCCGGTGATCTTCCCCATCTCCGGCCGGCCATTGCGAATGACAAAGCACCGCTCCTTGTCGGCTACCAGATCAATAGCGCCGGTGATGGCCACCACGCTGTCAAAACGAGCGGCCACTTCCTTGGCGAAGGCAACGGCGGCATCCAGGTTGTCCTCTGTAACGGCATCGGACAGATCGGCGTCCACACCCCGGGTCTTGCCGCTGCCCTGGGCCAGGGTCTTGATTTCGGAGATATTGCCCCGGATGACGGCAAAATGCACCTGCTCCAGCAGATCCAACGCCGTTTTGGTGCGCAGCGTGCTGGCACCGGCCCCTACCGGGTCCAGCACCACCGGATGGGAAAGGGCATTGGCCTTTTTCCCGGCGGCAAACATCCCCGGAATGGTACGGCTGTTCAGTGTGCCGATGTTGATATTCAGGCCGCCGCAGATGGAAGTGATCTCCTCTACCTCTCCCAGGTCATCGGCCATAATGGGGCTTCCCCCGCAGGCCAACAGCACATTGGCCACATCGTTGACGGTGACATAATTGGTGATATTGTGGATCAGGGGGGATTTTTCCCGCACATTGTCCAAACAATTACCCAGCATTTTGCTTCCTCCTTTTTCAATAAAAAACGCCGCGGGCTTGCCCTCCGGAGAAGGCCTCCCGCGGCGAAAACCGCAAACGAATGGACTCCCTCCGTTGGTATTACCCAAATCAGGTAGCAGGTCGAAGCGCACAGCTTCCTCTCAGCCCGTTTGCGAGCTCCCTGGTCACGATATGATGTCGTTTTTTATTATAAAACCGGGCACAGGAAATTGCAAGAATTTTGTCCTCACATTCCCAGCCAGGGCTGAAGGGCATTGAACAGATATCCCACCAGAATGATCCCCACGGTGCAGATGGCCACAAACACTCCCAGCAGCCGGGGCTTTACCGCGCGGCGCAGCATAATCAGGGAGGGCAGAGACAAGGTGGTCACCGCCATCATGAAGGAGAGCACAGTGCCCAGCATAGCCCCTTTACCCAGCAAAGCCTGGGCCACAGGGATGGTGCCGAAGATATCGGCATACACCGGCACGCCGATGATGGTGGCCAACACCACACCCAAGGGATTTTTTCCGCCCAGCACCGTTTCCACCCAGCTCTGGGGAATCCAGTTGTGGATCAGCGCTCCAATGCCCACACCGATGAGGATATAGGGAAAGACCTTCCGGAAGGTGGAAAGCATCTGCTCTTTGGCATAAACCACCCGATCCTTTTGAGTCAGCACCGGCCCCTCGGCCTGAACGGCCACTCCCTGGCGGATAAATTCCTCCACCTGATCTTCCAGATGCAGCCGCTGGATGAGGGCTCCCCCCACCATGGCCACCACAAGTCCCAGAATCACATAGATGACCGCCACTTTGGCTCCAAAAATCCCCATCAGCAGCACCAGACTGCCCAAATCCACCATGGGAGAGGAAATGAGGAAGGAAAAGGTCACCCCAATCGGCAATCCTGCTCCGGTAAATCCCATAAACAGCGGAATGGAAGAGCAGGAGCAAAATGGCGTCACCGTTCCCAAAAGGGCCGCCACCAGATTGGTCCCCATTCCCCGGAACCGGCCCAGGATCTTCCGGCTTCTCTCCGGCGGAAAATAGCTTTGCAGATAGGAGACCAAAAAGATCAACAGACAAAGCAGCACCGTGATTTTGATCACATCATAGAGAAAAAAGTGCAGACTCCCCCCCATAGGACTGGTTGTATCCACTCCCACTTTGCTCAATCCCCGGCCGATCAGATCATTGAGCCAGGCCATCCCCAGAAGCTGATCCTGCACAAAATTCCACAGACTCATCTCGCTCCCACCTTTGATAAAATAATTTAAATATTTCGATGTGTCTATTTTATGCTTTTCCTCCGCCCTTGTCAAGAAAAAATTCACATTCTTCAATATTACCAGTTTTGCTTCAAGGATGCAGAAACGAAAAAAGAGACACGACCGATTGTCGTGTCTCTTTTTTTGGTGCGGTCAACGGGACTTGAACCCGTATGGTTGCCCACACGCCCCTCAAACGTGCGCGTCTGCCTGTTCCGCCATGACCGCATGGATTGAATTAGCTTGTTTATTCTATCACACTGCCCCCCAAAATGCAAGAGCTATTCCTGGGGTTTTCCAAAAAAATTCAGGTGGGAGCTGTTACCACTGCCCCCACTTTTCCAGCAACGCCTGATACAGTTCGTCCTTCAACTGCTGTTTGGTCAGGCTGTTCACATACTGCCAGACCTCTTGCCGCCGCTCTTCCCAGCGGCGTCCCTCCTCTTGCTCTGTTTCCTTCACCAAAGCCAGGTATCTTTCCAGCTCCTGAGGAAGGGCAGTAAAGTACACTGCAACCATATGCTTACAGACAATCTTTCGTCCAGCTGCATGAGGACAATCACACTGCGAAGCCCGAGGATGTTTCAGATTCACCGTCACTGTATACACTTTTTCGCTGCTGCCCTGCACTTTTCCTTGCAAGGTGTTGGCATCGATCTGCTTCCAGGACAGCACCCGAGCATCCTGACAATATTCATAGCCTCGCCAAAGGGCCGCTCCGCTGGCCGCTGAAAAAAAGCTCACTTTTTCTCCTCACTAATAGCATTGTCTTTTTGTACGGGTAGTGGAGGGCGAACTCATACGATTGCCCAAAGGAACCTGAATCCTGCGCGTCTGCCAATTCCGCCATATCCACACACAAATTTTATACAGCATATCACAAACCCTCTTTTTCATCAATAGAAAGTCCCGTTGCTGAAAATCCGGTTCTGTGAAACATGGTGATCCATGCGTTGCCTTTCATGCTTTTCGCCCGCCCAATTTCCAAAAATGCCTCTTCCATTCCTCCAAAGAAGGGCCTCTCCCCGGATGCCCTTCTTTTCCCATCAAACTCATACAGCACTTTTATAAACTCTGATAAGCCAGACAGATCTGGTCCACTGCGGCCTCAAACTCCGTCATACCGGTATCGATACAAAGATCATACCCATCCGGCGATCCCCAGGCCAAACCGGTATAGGATTCATAGTATTTTTGCCGCCGTTTATCCATTTTCCGTACAAGGCGTACTGCCTTTTCCCTGGTCAAATTCTCCTGCCCCATTTTCCGCTCAATCCGCTTTTCCAAAGGAGCTCGGACAAAGACCCGCAGCAGCTTCACCTTTTCTTCCCGCAGGACATAGTCGGCACAGCGGCCCACGAAAATGCAGTTTTCCCGTTTGGCAATCTGCCGGATTTCATGGCTTTGCAGCTCAAAGAGCACCTCAGAAGTGGGCAGTCCCCGGGTGACATGGTAGTTTCCCTCATGGACCGTCCGGTATAAAAACGGATTGGTCGCTCTTTCGTCCGCAGACTCCATCATCTTTTCCGAGAGCTCCCCATACCGGCAAGCCAAATGAAACAAATCCTTCTCATACACCCGAATTCCCAGCCTGGAGCCTGTGCGCAGGGCGATCTCATGACCGCCGCTTCCAAATTCCCTGCCGATACAGATGATTTTATTTTCCACTTTCCTCCACCTCTTTCGGAACCAACTGCTCTTTTACTGCGTGTGGGACATCAAAGGATCTGTTATGGATAAATGCCAGTTTCACAGACACTGTACCCGGCGCCGCATTCTCCAGGCCGTCCACTCCACCGCTGCAAGTGCAGCTGATCTCCTGAATCCTATTTCCGCTGACCCTGACCTGCACGCTTCCAGCGGAAAGGGTTACCGGCAGCGATTCCAGCTCCGGCGCCGCCGCATAGGCCACCGCCTTCATGGCGCTTTCGTCCAGCGTCAGTGTATAGAGCCAGGTGCTGTTCCCCGTATCGGTGCAGTCAAATTCCCCATTTAGGCAAATCTGCTTCAACACTTCCAGCAGGCGGGCGTAATTGGTCAGCTCGTTGTTTTCTGCTGTCAGCAGCACGCCGTTCTGATCACAGAACCTTCCTTCCGAGAAATAAATGGAAAGATCGTCCTTGCGCACACAGCCGATTTTGCTGTCATCCACCTGGACCTGGCCGTACTTCATCTTCCCATTGAGGGAAACAGGGCCACATTCCACGCCCAAATCCACATCCGCCGTAAAAGACTCTTCCTGCCCCAGTTCTTTCCATGCACTGAACAGACGGAACAAGTCTTCTGAAATGGGCGCTTGGCCCTGTATCTTTCCAGAAGAAATCGCCTCCCGCACTGGATCCGGTATGACCAATGCTTCATCCATGGTCTCGGGTTTGAGCTGGGCCTCCAGAGAGTATACCGTTTTCTCATTGTCCGCCAGTGTTCCCTCGGAAACAAAGCGCAAAGACTGAATCTGGTCTCCCGAAGTTGTCAGTTCAATGGTCAGCTTCTGAGTATCGGAAAGATCTTCTGCCTGGCTGGGAAGCAGCACTTTCAGCAGCTTTTTGGCATTTTCCCCCTCGGCCGTCATCTGGCAGGTCACCTTTCCACCGCTGCGGCTTGTGGAGAAAGAAACATCCTCAAAAAGTTCTGCGGCCTGTGCCGGCAGCTGTGAATAATCCGGATGGAGATCACTGACCTTGTAGGCCTTGCCGTTTTCCAGAATAATGGCGTCATCGGCGTAATAAAGAGAAATGCCGTTGTTCTGAATGCAGGTAATTTCCTGCCCATCCACCTTCGTCCGAAGGATATCCATTTCTGTGTTGATCAGCTCGTCATCCAGCTGAAGGCTCACATCCATGGTCATGGCGCCTTCACTTTGCCCGGCCAATTCCTGCAGCAGCTGGCAGGCCTCCTTCCCGGCGGCCAGTTTTCCACCCACCAGCACCCACAAGGCAATTACCATCAGCAAAAGGAAAAGCAGCAGCGCAATCAGCCACTTTTTCTTTTTGCCGGGCTTTCTCTCCGCCTTGTCATGCTTCTTTGCCTCATTGGTGTTCTGTACCGTTGTCGGTACCTTTTTCGCTCTGCGCTTTTTGATGGCTACGATCAGCAGAACCACCAGCAGGGCTGCGCATCCGATGATGCACCACAGCCATACATTGGTGGCTGTCACCACGGCCACATCAGCCTCGGCATCCGGCACCAAAAAAACCAGATAACTTCCGAAAGTAGAGCAATCCGCCTTCTTCCATTTGCCATTTTCCTGCACAAACACCGAATACCCTTCGGTGGTCTCCTCCGGCGACAAATAGCGTACGGTATAGCTTTCCTGAGAAGAATCGGAACAGAAAAGATGCCACTGTTCCACCGCCGTTTTGCCGCCGATCCGTTCCGGCTTTTCCTCCTGGGTGGCCGTGAGGGTGGCTTCGTTGTCAAAATCCCCCTCCATCAAAAATACCGAGCGGCCACTGGAACGAGAAACCTGGGAGGGAAGCGCCAGAACATAGCGGACATATTCGGCCGTCACCGTCTTATCAAAATGCAGATCCGACAGATCCTGTGTATCCCAGGAAGCATAATATCCATCTTTCACCGGGATCTCCGGAAAGACTTCCGAGCCAAAGGAATCCCCATAGGAAAAGTCATAGGACTTGATTTCCTCATCCTCCACCAAAAACCGGAGGGTGAACTGGGTCATTTGCTCCGGCAGTCCACTCACCTGGCTCAATTCCTCAAAAGTCATGGGCTCGGCTTTGCCCGTGTAACCGATGCGTCCCAGCCCGGCCAGTGTATCGGACACATAATAATTTTTAGAAAACGACCCGGTTTCTGTCCCGCAGATGGCGCCGGTACAGCGGCCGCCATCTGCGATTTCCACCAGTGTATAGCACCCGGAAACCACTGTGTTATCCTCACTGGAACCGGTGACGCCGCCGATATAGTCTCCGCCGGACAAGGTGCATTTCACAAAGCAGTTGCGAATGGTAGAGCGGCAAAGACCGGCAATACCGCCCACATAATCCCCACCGGCGCTCTCTACCTGACCATAGCTCTCACAGGCTTTCACCGCCCCCAGGTCCATCCGGCCCACAATGCCGCCGGTATCATCTTTCTTGGCCGAGACGGTTCCCTCATTGGTGCACCCCGTCACCACAGCCAGTGTTTTGTACTGGAAATTCAGCGAACGATTGCCCTCTTTGGTCAGATCATCTTCCGGGTCAAAATCATATTCCACCGACATGGACCCTACGATGCCGGCTACATTCACATCGCCCTGCACTTCACCGCAGTTGATCCCATTGTGAATCTTGCCTGCGGACGGTTCTCCGGTGTCTTCATCGGATACATCCTCAAAGGAATCCCCGGCTTCTTTCTCCTTGGCGCTGGTGATTTCCTGCTGCATCAGATCGGTGATGACGCCAATCTGGCTGTTGATGGCCTGCATATCCCCCAGCAATGTGTCGGATGCAGAAGTCAGACTGCTGTTCAAACTGTCGGCATTTCCGATCATCTGGGAAAGTGCTGCATCCAAAGCATCCCCATGGCTGGTGATGCTGCTGTCCACCGGAGCAAAGGAAACGGCCGGTTTGTCCGCCAATGTTGTTATGATCCCATTCAACTGATCCACGCTGGTGCTCAATGAGCTGAGTCCATCGTTCAGCTGTATATTTGCATCCCCCAGGTCTCCCATGGCCGCAACACCTGTCGCTCCCATCTGGGTCAGGTAATCCCTGGCCTTGTCGCCGTGGCTGAGGGCGCTGCTCAGGATGTCTTTTGCCTTTCGCCCATCCTCCCCGGCGGCCTTCAGTTCGTTCAGCAAGCTATTGATGGTCTCACCGATTTTATCGCTGCCCAGTATCTTCTGCGCCGTCTCCCGGGCCGCCTGCAAATGTCTGATGCAGCTCTCCCCATAATCAGCAGCCTGCTGCAAATTCCGGGAGGCCTGCTCCAGTTCTGCCGCAGCCGCAGCACCCTGGGCATCGGCAACATCCACCTTGCCGATGGCTTGCTGCAACAGGTCCGACGCCTTTTGCAGATAGGAAATGGACTCCGAAACATTGTTCAAAACCGGTTCGGTCTGGCTGATCACCCAGGAAAGGCGAGCGGAAACATCGTTGATCTGCCCGATGTTCTCATTACCCCACTGGGTAAGAGCCCCGCTCAAACCGCTCACCGCATCTTTTGCAGCGCTCACATTATTCGATAAACTGTCAAAGCTGCTGGAAATGGTGTGGGAGCTACTTTGGGTATGGGCCGTCACCTGATCGGTCAGCCTTTGCAATGTATCCAGTTCCGCCCCCAATTTATCCAGTAGATCCTCTGTGTAACGCAAGGTCATCTGAGGCTCCAGCTGTCCGGCGATGCCGCCCACATCTTTGCGGCCCTTGACGATGCCATCGTTGCGGCAGCCGTCCTGATAGCCGGACTGCCGCCCTACGATACCGCCCACATTGTAACCCATGTGCTCGTATCCCACATTGCCTCCATTGGTGCAGCCTTGGATCACGCCGCTGGAAAAACCGGCAATACCGCCGATATCGGTACCAGCGGGCACACTCTCTGTGGTGCCCAGCAAAGAAAAGTCCGACAGATCCGCCGACACTTCCACAGCCGTGGTGTTGATTTCCCCATCGTTGCGGCACTGGATCAGGCTTCCGGTATTCTGCCCGGCCAGGCCGCCCACATAGTGCTTGCCGGTCACTGTGCCCTGGAACCGGCACTCGATCAGCTGGCCGGTGGTCTCATTGAGCCCCACAAGACCGCCTACCAGATCATCCCCCTTCACGGCGCCTTCAAAGGAACAGTCCACCACCTTTCCGTAGTTGATGCCAGCGATGCCGCCGATGGTATCGCTGGTGCCGATGGGCGTCACCTGTCCCACTACCTTCAGACGATTCACCACGGCACTTTTCTGCAATGTGCCGAAAAGTCCGGCGTTGGAGTCCTCCCCCGTAAGAGAAAACCCACTGATGGTATAATCATTGCCCTCAAAAGTGCCACCGAAGGTGGGAATGGGCAGAAAATCCTCCGCTTCTTCATCCAAAGCGATATTCTGATCCAAAACCACGGTTTTCCCCTGGGACCAGGTGTCCAAACGGCAATTCTCTGCCAGATCGCGCAAATCGTCTTCCGATTGAATGTGAATGGCGCCGTCCTCGGCTTCACCGGCGAAGGTCAGCGCGGGGAACAAAAGGCTCACCCACAGAGCTGCAGCCAGGACAGCGGCCATCCTCCGCATTTCTCCCTTGTTCTTGTTATTCCGCTTCATCTTTGTTCTCCTCCGATACAGCACCTGAGATCAGGTTGAGGTCCACCTCGCCGTCCACAGCAGCGTGCACAATTCCGCTGACCGTGCCGCGAATCTCACCCCGCACCATACCATCCACCCGAATGCGCCCACGGCCGCTGTGCTTCTTGGCCACATTGGGCATTTCAAAGGCGGTCATATCCACGATCTTGCCGCCCACCAGCAGGATCTGAGGCAGCACAAACATAACCAGCAAAATGGAAATGATGGTGCCGCGTCCCAGATTCTGGCCAATGCCGGTGATGGAGGGGGTGGAGGTCATCAGACCGATCAAAGTACCGGCCACCGCCAAAATGGTGCCCGATGTAATGATGGTGGGGAACGCAAAATTCATGGTCTCGATGATGGCATCCCGATGATGCATCTGCCCTTTCAGCTCCTGGTAGCGGTTGGCCACCACAATGGCATAGTCAATATTGGCGCCCATCTGAATGGAACTCACCACCAGATAACTCATAAAGAACAAGGGCTGATCCAGAATGTACGGCATGGAGAAATTGATCCAGATACTGCCCTGAATCACCAGAATGAGCAGCACCGGCATCCCCGCAGACTTGAAGGTGAACAGCAGCACCACCAGCACGATCAGAATGGATACCACGCTGACCACCAGATTGTCCCGTGCAAAGGCCTTCTGGAAATCGTATTCCGTGGTGGAATTGCCGGCCACATACACTTCTTCGCCGGGGTAATATTTCTGGGCCACTTCCTCAATGGTATCGAGAAACTGATAGGTTTTCTCACCACTCTCCGGCAGCGTCAGATACACCAGCATCCGGCTATAATCGGTGCCCTGCAGCTGGTCTTTGGCCGCCGTCATCTGGGTGTAGGCCTGGTTCAGCATTTCGGTCTGCTCTTCATCCAGCGTCACAATGCCGGAATCCACCTGATCGCAGACAAAGAGGAACATATCAATCAAAGGCACCTTGTAACCGTCCAAATTGCCCAAAATCTGGCCGTATTCTTCCTGCTCGGCGGCATAGGCTCCATAAACCAACTGGCCCACCTCATAATCCAGCCCGGCCAGTTCGGCAAATTCCCGGGGCGTCAGTTGATCGGCCAGGGTATAGCCGCCCATGGCTTCCACATTGGCAATGCCCATGGCATGGTCCACCTCATCGTACTGCCCCAGATCGGAGAGAATGGCGGCCTCCTTTTCATAATCCCCTGCGGGCACCATGAGAGCCAGCATATTGGTGGAAGAGAAATTGTCGCGGATCATGTTTTTGGCGATCTGCGTCTCATTCTGCACCGGCGTTTCCAGCGAGCTTTCCCCGTAGGCATAGGGACACTTCTGACTGAGAGGAAAAGCGATCACAATGGCGATCACAAACAGAACCGGCACAATAAAGCGGGTCTTATAAGCAAACTTGCCCACAAAAGGGATTTTAGGCACGAAATTGCGGTGTTCGGTGCGGTCCATCAGCGGCCCGAACAGCATCAGAAGGCCCGGCATGACAACAAACACGGACAGCAGCGCAAACAAAATGGATTTGACCAGGCAAATGGCCATATCCGAACCAATGCGGAACTGCATGAACATCATGGCCACCAAACCACCCACCGTTGTCAGGCTGCTGGCTCCAATTTCTGGAATGGCTTTGCTCAGAGAAACGATGACGGCCTCCCGAATGGGAAGGGTCTGATGCTCCTCCTTATAGCGGTTGCAGAAAATCACCGCATAATCCAGTGACAACGCCAGCTGCAAAATGCTGGTCACCGAATCGGACACAAAGGAAATTTTGCCCAGCAGGAAATTGGTGCCCAGATTCATGATCATGGCCACCACAAAGGTGAGGATCAGCACCGGCACCTCGGCATAGGTCTGGGATGTGAACAGCAGCACCAGCACGATGATCACCGCCACATAAACCATGATCACACGAACCTCGCTGTCGATGGCCTCCTGCTGAGCGTTGCCAAGCTCCGTAGAGACATAGACATCATACGGCGAAAGAGCGGATTTGATGGCCTCCAGACTGGTGAGGCATTCATCATCCGACTCATCGTAGTCGAAGGTAACGGCATACAGTGCAGACACATTGTTATAATGGTCCTGGGTGTTGTCATACTCCACCCCCTGTACCCCTTTGATCCCGGCGATCTGATCTTTCAGTTCCTCGGCCTTGTCCTGCGAAATATTCGCCACCATAATCTGGGCACTGCCGTAAGTGATGAACTGATCCTCCATGATATCCAAGGCCTGGCGGGTCTCCGAATCCTCCGGCAGATAGGCTGCCAGTTCGCTCTCCACCTCCACCCAGTTGCGGGAAAAAGCGGAGAAAATCAACATAATGATGGTAAGCAGGAAAAACAGATTCCTTTTATCCACAATGAAGGTGGAAAGCTTTGTCATAAAGCTGTTTCCCATCTTTTTTTCATTCTCCGGCATTGGTTTACTCTCCTCCCTTCCCGGCGGTTATTTTTTCTCCATGCCACAGCATGGTGTTTTTCCCATTCTGCAAAGTGCCCGAGAGTGTATCCCCCTCCAGTTTCAGCACCGAAACACATTCCAGATCGCTGACCTGGGTGCGCAGATGATGGAATAGTTGCAGCAAATGTGCTCCGATCCATCGGCCCTGCACGGCGTTTTTCTCACCCACCAGGGTGATCCAACCAGATACCGCTCCTTCTTTTCCGCCTTCCAGTTGAAGAGTGCCTTCCCGGGGGCCGAGCTGACTTTCCAAGACGACTCTGTACTCTTCCATCCCATCTTCCTCCTTTGTTCTGCAGGCGTTTGCTTTCATGCTATCCGTCTTTTACGACGGATGCAAAGGACAAAAACACCCCAGGTGTCAAAATTCTGACATCTGGGGCCATCTGACCGATAGAAGAAGCCGGGAGACTATGCTATACTGTAAATTGAGGAGGTGGCGCATTGATCATGAATCAAAAAAATGTTTCTGTTGCGGAACAGACCAAACGGGAGCTGGCCGCCGCCCTGAAAGAGGCGATGACACAAAAGCCATTGGATAAAATTACAATCTCCGAACTGACAAATGCCTGCAGCATCCGGCGTCAGAGCTTCTACTATCATTTTGAGGACATCTATGACCTTTTGCGTTGGATGTTCGAAAAGGAAGCCATCTCCCTGCTTCGTCAACAGGAAGGATCTCTTCTGTGGAAAGAAGGGCTGCTTCAACTGTTTCACTATCTGGAAGAAAATCGGGCCGTATGCCTGTGTGCGCTGCGCTCCATGGGCCGCGATCACATGAAACGCTTTTTTGAATCGGACATCTATGCCATCATCCATCTCACCATTGAACAGCTTGCTGACGAAATCGGCCAGGGCCGCCATCTGGATTCCCTTGTGGATGTGGAAACACTGACTCATTTTTATGTGGTCGCTCTGGCCGGCATGATGGAAAGCTGGCTGCTGGGAGAAATCGACCGGACACCGGAAGAGCTGATCCACTTTGCCGACACCATTTTGAACGATCAGATCCGTGGGGCCTCCGCCCGGCTAACCGATGCACCTTCTCACCATGCCTGAAATGGCCTCGGAGCATAAAAAGAACCTGCTTTTGACTTTGGTCAAAAGCAGGTTCTTTTTGGTACGGGTAGTGGGGGTCGAACCCACACGGTTGCCCACTGGAACCTAAATCCAGCGCGTCTGCCAATTCC
>CALLCY010000158.1:0-2542 GCA_938000015.1 uncultured Clostridia bacterium | reverse complement strand
GCTTGACAGGGGGAGAGGGGAGGGGGTAGAATGAAAAGGCAGCAATTTAGTGATTTTTAGGGAAAAAGGGAGGAAGGAAGATGGGCGGGACTGCGTCAACCATCATCAATCAGATCGTGGTGATGTTCCTTTTGATGTTTGTGGGACACCTATTATATAAGAAGAAGATCCTGGACGATGGCGGTACCCGTCAGCTTTCCGCTTTGTTACTCAATATCGTCACCCCGGCGGTGCTCATTACCTCCTACCAGCGCCCCTTCGACAAAAAAGAGGCCCTGGATCTGCTGGGGGCCTTCGGGTTTGCCTTTGTTACCTTTGTGGTGGTCATCGGGATGATGACCGTTCTTTATGGTAAAAGCAAGCAGCCCTATGCCCGGGATGCACGAATGTGCGTCATCTTCTCCAACAACGGATTTATGGCCATCCCCTTGCTCCAGGCCCTTCTGGGCTCCCAAGGGGTGTTTTTGGGCTCGGCCAGCATCGTTACCGCCACCGTCCTGGCCTGGACCTATGGGGTGAGTATGCTCCGGGGCAACCGGCAGGTGAATTTCTACCGCATCCTGATGAATCCCGGCACCCTGGCTCTCTTCGGCGGTATTCTGCTCTTTTGCTCCCCCTGGAAGCTCCCCGGGCCCATTTTCCAGGCGGTGAACTACCTGGGCAGTCTGAACACGCCGCTGGCTATGCTGGTGCTGGGGGTTTATCTCTCCCAGGCCAAGGTGTTCTCCTGCCTGAAGGACAAGACGGTGTATATCCTCTCCTTCCTCAAGCTGATCGTGGCGCCGCTACTGTCCATGGCGGTGCTCTATTTCCTGGGGGCCGAGCGCACCGTGGCCATGGCCCTGGTGATCGGCATCGCCGCACCCAGCGGCGTGATCTCCGCCATGATGGCCCAGATGTTCGACACCGATTATTTGTTCAGCACCCGCATCGTGGCCGTGACCACGCTGCTCTCTGCCATCACCATGCCCCTGCTCATCACCGCCGCCGAATATCTCTGGGGCGGGGTGCCCCCGCTGGCATAACTCTCCCAGGCGGGGATGCGCTGCGGGCCAGGGTGGTCCAGGGCTGGCGGGCCAGCCCTGGAAGGGGCTACGGTGCAGTCCTGGCGAAGTGAATAGAAAAAGCCGCCCAAAGGGGCGGTTTTTTGCGTTTGTCGAGTGCCAGCACAGTATGGGAGCGGAGGCCCTCCGCCAATCCCACCGGCGGCATTCGCCGCCACCTCCCTTTGCACAAGGGAGGCTTCTTTGCCTTAATTCACACAACCAACCCTGGTTCTGTTGCCTAGTGCGGGAGCACAATATGGCTGCCCGGACACCGGGCCAGCGTCACGCTGCTATGGACAAGAGGGAAGCGGCGTGATACAATAATGGTAACTTCTGGCGCACCTTTTGTCTGCCTATTCCAGCAGGGGAACGGTGCGGCAGGGAAAAAGAAACAGATTGGGAGGAATGTAACATGAAAAAGGCAGCTGCGGGTTATGTGGCCGGTTTCCTCAGTGCCGCTGTGGTGTTCGGTGGGGTGGCCTATGCCACGGTGGGGACCAAAACCATCGAAGCGGTGTACAGCAACATCAAGGTCTATAAGGACAATGTGCTCTGCGAGCTGAAAGACGCAAACGGCACCACCATCGAGCCTTTCATCTACAATGGCACCACCTATCTGCCGGTGCGTGGCGCAGCCAACCTGGCCGATATGCAGGTGACCTGGGACGGCAACAGCAAGAGCGTCTATCTCTGGGACGAACAGGTGCCCGAAGGAACCTATTTCCTGGAGGTCTGTCCGCCCTATGATACATCTAGATGGGTATACACTTATCTGGCCTCCGAGGGCCAGAGCTTCGACATGGCCGGGGAAAAATACAGCAATGGAATGGTGTTTAAAGAAACAGGTCGATATGCACTTTTCAATTTGAACAGTAAGTATAGCACCATTGAATGCACTATTGGCCATACCAGCTATCTGCAGAGGGAAAAGACGGTTTCCTTTATCGTGGACGGCAAGGTGGTCCAGGAGGTCACCCTGGAATCGGAATGCCTGCCTAAAAAGGTGTCCATCCCTGTCCAGTATGGCTTGCAGTTGAAAATCGTGTCAGATGACTATGTGGGCATCGGCGATATGACAGTGAGATAAGCAATCAAAAAAGCCGCCCAGAGGGGCGGCTTTTTTGTGCTTTGAGCTAGGCTTCGGAATACTCGCCGTACTCGAAATACCACTGGACGGCGCCGGGGTAATCCTTGATCAACTGCCGCATCTGCTGGAAGGCATCGGCATCCGGGGCTTCGCACAGCCACCGGCGGGCATCTTCCCCTTCACCCTGGGTGATCAGGCAGCGGGGGGAGGGGGAGGTGTCCTGGGAAAACAGGGTGACCAGGTACCGGCCGTCCCCGGTTTCCAGCCAGATGCCATCGGACTGGCCAAAGGGAACAGCCGCCGGGTTATTGCCATCCTCCCAAGTGGGTTTCAGGCTTTGGAGGAACTGGGTGACCGTCTTTGTATCCTCCGCGGCCAGGGGGATCTTGCCCAGCCGCTCGCCTTTGTC
>CALLCY010000157.1:0-13585 GCA_938000015.1 uncultured Clostridia bacterium | reverse complement strand
CCGTTCCGGCAAGCCCAAGCATCGTATCCGCCGCCTGCGGGAGATCACAAACTGGTTTGACCATTACATGAAGTAAGAAGGAGGGGACACTGTGGAAATTTCCACCAGACCTTTCCGAAAGGACGATCTGTCCCGCTGCCTTCTCATCGAAGAACATACCGCCCCGAAAAACCGGTATTTTGCCGATGTGGCCGATTACTTCACCACCACCCGTGGGGAGCTCACCGTGGCCCTGGCCGACGGTGAGCCCGCCGGGTTCGGCAAACTGACGGTGCTTTTTGACGGCTCGGCCTGGCTGGAACTGCTGCGGGTGGACCCTCAGTTTCAGCGCCGGGGTATGGGCATGGCCATCTACCGCCGGTACCTGGAGCAGATAAAGGACATGGGCTGCCCTCGGGCGGCCATGTACACCGGGGTCAAAAATGTGGCCAGCGCCGCTTTGGCGGAAAAAAACGGCCTGCACCGGGGAAGAGAATTCAAAGGCATGACCCTGGAGGTGGCAAATGCCCCCAAGGGCAAGGCCGATGGCCTCTCTCTGGTGGCGGACAAAGACCGGGCCGCTTTTCTCCTGGAGCCCTGCCGTCAGGCTTTCGGGGATACCATGTGCGTCAATCACACCTTCTACCAGATGAATGAGGGCACCTATGGGGGCTTTGTCTCCCAGGGTTGGCTCTACGAAGGGGAAGGCTGTGTTCTGGCTCTGGGCGCCCGGTTCCAGCCGGGGCGGGCCCTGTATATCGCAGGGCTTTATGGAGACCTGGAAAAAGGTCTTTCCTATGCCATCGGGCAGGCGGAGAGCCGGGGCGTGCCCCGCATCACCACCCACTTCCCCCGGGAAGACAAGGCCATGGAGGAGTTCTATCTCTCCCAGGGCTTTGTGCAGGACCCTTCCGACGATGTGGTGATGGAAGGGGACTTTTAAAAAACAAAAGAGAGCGCGGCAGCTTGCCCCTTTTGGGGCAAGCTGCCCTGCAATAGGAGGGATTTTCTTGGAACGAATACTGGACACAGACCTGCAGGATTATAAATTTTTGTCCGGGCTCAAGCTGCTGCCCGATGACCGGGCCCTGGTGATCGCGGCCAAGGCCGATCTGGAGGACAACTGCTACCGCTCCGACCTGTATCTGGTGGACTGCAAAACCGGCGCCGCCCGGCCCTTGACCTCCCATGGGGATGTGCGCAGCTTTGCCCTCTTTGGGGACAAAAATGTCATTTTCCCCGCCATCCGGGAAAAGAAGGACCAGAAGCGGGTGGAAAACGGGGAACTGCTCACCGTCTTTTACCAGCTGCCCCTGGACGGGGGCGAAAGCCGGGAGTGCTTCCGCCTGCCTTTGCAGGGTGCCAGCGCCCATCTGGTGCGGGAAGGGCTCTATCTGATCACCGCCGTCCACGACAACGCCCGGCCGGATTTTGAATCCCTCAAAGGGGAAAAGCGCCGCCGTGCCCTTCTGGACTACCAGGAGGAAAAGGATTACCAGGTGTGTGACGAGGCTCCCTTCTGGTTCAATGGCCGGGGCTTTGTGAACAAAAAGCGCAACCGGCTGTGGCTGTACGATGTGAAGCGGAAGAAACTGAAGCCTGTGACCGAGCCTATGTTCGATACCCGTGGCTTCACCCTCTCTCCCGACGGCAAGACCCTGGCCTATGCCGGGGCACTCACCGACAAGAAGCTGAATATGCACTCCGGCCTGTATCTCTATGATCTGGAGACCGGGGAGACGAAAGAGCTGTTTGGGCCGGATCGGTTCAGCGGCTTGGGGTCGCTGGCCTTTGTGGGCGATCAGCTGATCTTCTCCGCCGAGGAGCACGGGGAGGACTGGATGCGCTTCGGGGGCACAAACCTCTATTCCATCCCCCTCACAGGTGGAGAGCCTGTGGTGGCCGTGCCGGTGGCCGAGACCGAGGACTTCGGCGGAAATCCCGGCAGCGACTGCCGCTATGGCAGCGGCATCCACATGAAAGCCTTTGAGGATGCCCTCTATTATGTCTCTGCCCGGGCCCATTACAGCGTGCTCTACCGGTGGCAGCCCGGCAAGGAGCCGGAAGTGCTCACCGGGGAAGATTGCTCGGTGGACTTTTTCGACATCCGGGACGGCAAGATCTTCACCGTGGGCTTTGCCGGAAACGATTTGCAGGAAGTTTACCGCCTGGAAAAGGACGGAAGCCAGAAGAAAGTCACCGGCTTCAATAAAAACGCCCTCAAGGGCAAATATGTGGCAACACCCCAGCCCCTGACCTTTGTGAACAAAGAGGGGAACACCATCGAAGGCTGGGTGCTCCTGCCCAAGGATTACGACGAAAGCAAGACCTATCCCGCCATGCTGGATATCCACGGCGGCCCCCGGGCCACCTTCGGCACTTGCTTCTTCCACCAGATGCAGACCATGGCCTCTGACGGCTGCTTCGTCATGTTCTGCAATCCCACCGGTTCCGGCGGACGGGGGGACAAGTTTGCCAACATCGCCGGCCGCTATGGCACCATCGATTATGAGGATCTGATGCAGTTTGTGGATGTAGTGCTGGAAAAGTACCCGGCTATCGACAAAGAGCGTCTGGGCGTGCTGGGCGGCTCCTACGGCGGCTTTATGTGCAACTGGATCATCGGCCACACCCACCGGTTCAAGGCAGCGGCTTCCCAGCGGTCCATCGCCAGCTGGATCACCTTGTTCGGCACCTGCGACATCGGCCTTAGCTTTGACCTGCGGGAGGTCCAGGCCACACCCTTCACCGATATGTACAAGATGTGGGATCAGTCCCCCATGAAGTTTGCCGACAAAGCCCGCACCCCCACTCTGTTCATCAACAGCACAGAGGACTACCGGTGCTGGATGCCCGAAGGCATTTCCATGTACACCGCCTTGCAGCTCAATGGCGTTCCCTCCCGGATGTGCATCTTCAAAGGGGAAAACCACGAGCTGTCCCGCTCGGGCAAACCCCGTCACCGCCTGCGCCGCCTGAAGGAGATCAAGAGCTGGCTCTATCGGTATGTGGGCAACGAATAAGAAGTTTCCCTCTTGACACTTTTTCGGAAATTTGGCATAATGAAACCCGTCAAAAAATAAATTTTGGCGTGAGGGAGTAGTTTGCGCGGTTTCCGCGTGTCAAGTCAACACAATGGCCCCACAGGGCCTGGCTTGCCTTAAAGAACAAGACTCATGCCCGGCGGTCCCCGTTTTGGGGGCCTTGCCGGGCGTGGGTCTTTTTTACTGCCCCGCCAAAGAAAGAGAGGAAAAGCATGGGAACACTCACCCTCGTTCTGCTGGCCTTGGGGCTGGCCATGGACGCCACAGCTGTGTCGGTCTCAAACGGCATCTGCTACAAAAACGCCAAAGGAAAGGTGGCCGCCGTTTACGCCGGGCTGTTCGGCCTGTTCCAGGCGGGAATGCCTGTGATCGGCTTTGTGGCCGGGCGCAGCTTCAGCGAGTTTATTTCCTCCCTGGATCACTGGATCGCTTTGATCCTGCTGGGGTTCATCGGGGGCAAAATGGTCATCGAATCCATCCGGGAGATGCGAGAAAAGGAGCAGTGCGATGTGCACCGCACCCTGGATGGGCGCACCATGGTGATGCAGGCGGTGGCCACCAGCATCGACGCTCTGGCCGTGGGCATCAGCTTTGCCGTCATGAAGGTGGATATCGCCATCGCCGCCTTGTCCATCGGCTTCATCACCTTTTTCTGCAGCCTGGCCGGCACCTGGCTGGGGAAAAAGTTCGGCAGCCTTCTGGGCCGCTTTGCCGAGATCTTCGGCGGCTGCATTCTGGTGGGAATCGGCCTGAAGATCTTCATCGAGCATATGTTTTAAAAAACAAAAAATCCTCCATAGCGGAGGATTTTTTGCTGTATTTTGTTATGGCACGAAGATCTGCACCCAATAGTGCTGGTAGCCGCCTTCGACCTGCACATAGCCGATGCCCACGCCGCCGATGCCTTCTTTCAGGATATTGGCCTTGTGGCCGGGGGAGTTCATCCATTGGTTCATGGTAGCCTGTACCGTGCTGTTGCCCGCTGCGATGTTCTCGCCGCCGGGGTAGTAGTCAATGCCCATCCGTCCCAGCTCAGTCCAGTAGTTTTCCCCGTTGAGGCGGGTGTGGGAGAAGCTTTCGGTGATCTCCTGGGCACGGACCTGGGCGTAATCACACACTCTTTCGTCCAGGCGCAGAGGCGAAAGACCGGCGTTTTGCCGCTGCAGGTTGATCTCTTTCAGCATTTCCTGGCGCTTGTAGTCCAGGGCTGCGGCCTGGATGTAGGGCTCTGCATAGGTTTCCAGCCGGGTGTAGATGGCGGCGGCCTGGGCACGGTTCACAGAGCTTTCTCCGGCAAAGGTGCCGGTTTCATCCATGCCGCCGATGATCCCGGAGGCATAAACCACCGACACGGCCTTCTGGTATTCCGCCGGGATGCTCTTCCAGTCGCTGATCTTGGCCGCGGCGCTTTGCAGCTCTTCTTCCGAGGGCAGGGCAATTCCCAGATCTTCCAGGATGTTCTGCAGGATCACCGCCATATGATAGCGGGGAATGGTGGCGGTCAGATCCACTTTCGGGAGACCTTCATACAGGCCATGGTTCTGGGCCACCTGATCGTAGGGAGTATACCAGGGGCCATCCCCGGCGCTTCCCGCCTGACCGGCGTAGTAGCCACGCACCAGAATGGTGATGAACTGGGCGGTGGTCAGGGAGGACTGGGGCTCAAAGAGCCGGTTGCCGTTTTGGTCTGTGCCGGTGCCTTGCAGGATGCCCTTCCCGGCGGCCTGCTGGATGTCCTCATAGGCCCAGTGGCTGGATGGCACATCGTAAAATGTGGGGGAGGCCGCCTTGATGGGGGAGGCGGCGCACAATGCCAGAACCAGCAGGGATGCCAGTTGTCGTTTCATAAAATCCTTCCTCTCTCTCTGTTTCTATCCCCTTTTTCTTTTCAGGGAAAAGGGGCCAAGTACAGTGTAATTCATTCCCTCCCGTTTTGGCAAGAGGAGGATGGTGAAAATGGGAAAAAGACGAAAAAAACCTTCGGTTCTTTGTGGCGGAAAAGGGCAGGTTTATGCTATACTGAAACAAACCGAAACACCCTGAAAAGGAGGAAACAAAATGAATCAGATCGCATGGATCGGCACCGGCGTCATGGGGGGCCAGCAGGCGGGGCATCTGGCCCGGAAAGGCTATTCGGTGAAAGCCTATAACCGCTCCCAGGACAAGCTGGAGGCCTTGAAGGAGGAGTTCGGCCTCATTCCTTGTGAGACCATCGCCCAGGCGGTGGATGGAGCCGATGTGGTCTTTGTCATGGTGGGTTATCCCAAGGATGTGGAAGAAGTGTTCCTGGGCAAAGGGGGCATCTTTGAAAACGCCAAGGAAGGGGCTTTGCTCATCGATATGACCACATCCTCTCCCTCTCTGGCCCAGCGCCTTTATGAGGAAGGCAAAAAGAAGGGCCTGCGTGTGATGGATGCTCCGGTGTCCGGCGGCGATTCCGGCGCCCGCAACGGCACGCTGTCCATCATGGTAGGCGGCGATGAGAAGGACTTTGAGGAAGCTCTGCCCCTGTTTGAATGTATGGGCAAGAACATCGTCCACATGGGCCCGGCGGGCTTTGGCCAGCACACCAAGGCAGCCAATCAGATCGCTGTGGCCGGCGCCACCGCGGCCTATACCGAAGCCCTGGTCTATGCCCAGAAAGCCGGTCTGGAGCCGGAAAAGATGCTCTCGGCCATCGGCGCCGGTGCGGCTGGCAGCTGGCAGCTGAGCAACATGGCTCCCCGGGTGCTCAAGGGGGATCTGGCCCCTGGCTTTTTTGTCAAGCACTTCATCAAGGATATGAAGATCATCGAGGAAGAAGCGGGCAAGTGGGGCGTGGAACTTTCCATGCTGGATTCTGTTTTGAAAATGTATGAGGAAATGAGCCGGATGGGGCTGGACAACGACGGCACCCAGGCCCTCATCAAATACTATCAGAAATAATCAAAAAGGCCCGGAGCAAACCGGGCCTTTTTCATCAAAAGCAAGGAGGGGACCACAGTGAAAGAATATCTGGAAAAGATCAGCTCCTTCGGCAGCGGGGAGCGGGCCCATCAGCGGGTGCGGGAGATCGCATCCTTCCACCGCATCCAGTGCTCCACCGGCCTGCGTCAGGCGGCCCACCACTGCCAGCAAGTGCTGGAGAGCCAGGGGATCAATGCCCGGGTGATTTCCTATCCCTTTGACGAAAAGCACTGGTATTGGGGCCAGCGCTCCTTCCTGGAGTGGGACTGCAAGGGAGGCTGGCTGGATCTGCTGACGGAAAAGGGCCGGCAGCGGCTGGCAGACTTTGACACCTGCGCCACCTCGGTGATGCAGAAGAGCGGCCCCTGTGATTATTCCAACCAGCCGCTGGACATCGTCCTCATGGACAAGGGCAGCCGGAAAGAGGATTATGAGGGCGTGGACCTTCAGGGCAAGCTGCTTTTCCTCCGGGAGCCTTTTGCGGCCTATATGGACTGGGCCTTCACCGAAAAAGGGGCGGTGGGCTTTGTCACCGACTACCTGCGGGAAGTGCCGGGGGTGCGCAGCCGGGAGGATCTGTATGACATCCGCAACTATACCTCCTTCTGGTGGAAGGACTGGGAGAAGGAACCCCATATCTTCGGCTTTGTCCTCACGCCTCGCCAGGGAGATGCCCTGGCCAAACTCTGCCGGGAAATGAGAGAAGAGGGGAAATATCCCCAGGCCTTGTGCAAAATGGACACCAGATTGTATCCCGGTGAGCTGGAAGTGGTGGAGGCCTTCCTCCCCGGCGAGACCGAGGAAGAGGTGCTGGTGCTGGCCCATCTGTGCCACCCCCGGCCCTCGGCCAATGACAACGCCAGCGGCTGCGCTGTGGCCATGGAGCTGCTGCGCACCCTCCACGAGCTGATGGAGCGGGGAGAGCTTTCCCCACTCCGGCGGGGCATCCGGGTGTGCCTGGTGCCCGAATTCAGCGGCACCTATCCCTATCTCTGCCAGCGGGAAGGGGAGCTTTCCCGTATTGTGGGAGCCATCAATCTGGACATGGTGGGCGGACGGCAGAGCCGGGGTTATGGGCCTCTAACCCTGTCGGATCAGCCCTGGAGTTCCTCCCCCCTGGTCACCGCCCTCAGCGATGTGGTGCTGCGCCAGGTGAAGAGCCAGTGCGAAGTGCTGAAGGAGGGGAACATGGCCCCGCTGTTCAACAGCCACATCGGCCCCTTTGTCCCGGGCAGCGACCACATGATCCTTTCCGATCCCCTGGTGGGTATCCCCTGTCCCATGCTGGGCCAGTGGCCGGATCTTTATTATCACACCAGCGGGGACACCCCGGAGCAGGTAGACCCCCAGATGCTCCACAACTCCCTGTGCATTGCCGCAGGCTTTGCCTATTCCCTGGCCAATTTCGGGGAAGAAGAGGCGGGGCGCACTTTGTGGCGGCTGAAAGGACGCCATGGGGAAGAGATGGAGCGGCTGGGCGAGGCCTGCCTGATGGGAGAGGACAAAACCACTCTGGGCGAAAAAGCCAGAGCCATCACCCAATTCTATGTGCGGGGCTGTGAGGACGCCATCCGGCTGTGCCCGGCGGCCAAAGAAGTGGGCCTGCACGCAGAGGAAAGCCTGCGCCGGGCCATGGAAGAAACTCTGGAAGCACTGGGCAATCCTCCACTCCCGGAGAAAAAGGCGGGGAAAGTGCCCCAGCGCACTTTGAAAGGCCCCATTATCCACTTGGAAGATATGCCCCGGGAGGATGAAGAAAAGAAACAGGCCTACAAAGCCTATGAGGAGCAGTACCGGAAAGACTGCCCCGATGCCATGCTTTTTGAGACCCTGTTGCTCTTTGCCATGGACGGGGAGCGCACCTTGGAAGAATGTGTCCGCCTGGCCCAGCTGGAAGCAGGAACAGGCTCACAGGAAATGGCGGAAGCCTTTTTGAAGATTCTGGACATCAATCTGAAATAATAGAAAAAGCGGCCCTTGGGCCGCTTTTTTGTGTGCCGAAAAAGCAGCTGCCGCCACTTTTTCGGGTTTTGCAAGGGTCTGCGTGCAGCCGATTGGCCGCTGAAAGCGGTCCACCGGCCACACTTGCCCCTTGATTGGTGCAAAAAGCCACGCACAGGTCGCGGCTTTTTGCGAACTGGTGAGGGAAGGGCTCGCACAAGTATGACCGTCCAGGCACTGGACTATGGCCGTCCGGACACCGGACTATGGCCGTGCGGACACCGCACTAGGCGATGACGATGGCCAGGAGCTTTGCGTCCTTCTGGGTGTTGTTTCTGGCGCTGTGGGTCTCGCCGCAGGCGGTGAACATGGCATCGCCGGGATGGAAGGTGGTCTTTTCCCCGTTGTCTGTGACCTCCAGCTCCCCTTCCAGCAGATAATAGAACTCGGCGTCCGGGCCGTGAGGATGCTCGCCAATGGAGCAGCCCGGCTCAATGGTCAGAATGGAGCACAGCTTCAGCTTTTCCCGCATCTCCGGGGCCTCCAGCAGGTCGTAGGCGTGGATCACGCCCTCCCCACCCCGCAGGTTGGGCTTTTCCGATGTGCGCATCTGTTCTTTCCGGCGGATCATAAAGGCATCTTCCTTTCTCAAGATGGATAACAACAGTATAGCTTCTTCCAGGGAAAAACACAAGAAAAGAGGGGTGCCATCGGGGAATTTTGTGGTATAATGAAAGCTGCAAGCATACCGGGGCAAGCCCCGGCAGAATGAAAAGGAGAGTGACATAAGATGATCGCGATCAAAAACGGCAAAGTGCTCCAGCCCGACGGCAGCTTCCTGGACAACGCCACCGTTTTGGTGGAGGGCGGCCAGATCAAGGCAGTGGGCCAGCAGGTAGAAATCCCTGCCGACGCTGAAATCGTGGACGCCACCGGCAAATGGGTGACCCCTGGCCTGATCGACGCCCATACCCATATTTCCACCTTCAACGAGCCCAACTGGCATCGTACCCGCAACGACGGCAACGAGATGAGCGGCCCCATCCAGTCCCATCTGCGGGGTCTGGACGCCCTCAACCCCTTTGACTATGCTATCGTGCCTGTGCGGGAAGCGGGCTTCACCACCTGCTACACCGGCCCTGGCTCGGGCAACCTGATCGGCGGCACCGGCGTGGCCTTCAAGCTGCGGGGCAAGGTGGCCGATGAGATGATCATCCCCGGCACCGAAGCCATGAAGATGGCTCTGGGCGAAAATGCCAAGACCAACTATGGCCCCCGGGATAAGTCCCCCATGACCCGTATGGGCAATGCCGGCGTGTGGCGGGAAGCTCTGGCCAATGCCAAGAACTATTCCGACCGTCTGCTGGCTGTGGGCGACGACCGCACCAAGATCGGCAAATACGATTTTGAGCTGGAAGCTCTGGTGCCCGTGGTTCGGGGCGAGATGCGCTGCCGTATCCATGCCCATCGTGCCGACGACATCTGCACTGCCATCCGTGTGGCCGAGGAGTTCAACCTGGACTATACCATCGAGCACGCCACCGAAGGTCACCTGATCGCCGATTATCTGGGCAAAAAGCAGGTGCGCTGCGTGGTCGGTCCTCTGCTT
Source organism: uncultured Clostridia bacterium (assembly GCA_938000015.1). Taxonomy (GTDB): domain Bacteria; phylum Bacillota; class Clostridia; order Oscillospirales; family Butyricicoccaceae; genus Pseudobutyricicoccus. Next base: position 4,066 of record CALLCY010000157.1, on the reverse strand, counting down.
CTGCCTCCCGCCAAGATGGAGCTGTGGAACACCAAGCCGGAAAACGCTCAGACCCTGATCGACGCCGGCTGCCTGGTGTGCCTCACCGCCGACACCTCCTCTGAGACCAAGTGGCTGAGAAGAGACATCGGCGTGTGCATCTCCTACGGCCTGGACGAGAAGGAAGCCTTCAAGGGCGTTACCGTCAACCCGGCAAAGCTGCTGGGCATCGAGGACAAAGTGGGTTCTCTGGAAGCTGGCAAGGATGCCGATGTGGTCATCTTCGACGGCCATCCCTTCAGCAACATGACTAAGTGCGTCTTTACCATGATCGACGGCGAAGTCTATCACAACCAGCTGTAAAACTTGGTACATATAGAAAAAATCCCCGGGAAACCGGGGATTTTTTGTTTCAAAAAAGTGGCCGAAGCCACTTTTTTGGATTGCCGCAAGGGTCTGGCGGCGATGAGCTTCTCCCATTTTTCCTTTGCCCAAGGTGGCTCGATTGACCCAGGCAAAGAAAGGTTGTCTGCCCAGGCACTGGGCTCGCAGCTTTTTGCAGATTGATTCGGGGTAGGGCAAAGGCCTTTTTACAGGATGGCTTTTCCCATAGTCTCAACTCTTCGGGAAACCGGGGATTTTTTTATACCGTAAATGCAGTTTAATGCTTGACCCGCAGAGATTCCTTCTGCTCGTTGATCACATAATAACCCAGGCCCAATATCATGATGGCCGCGCCAATGTACATGGGCAGGGTGGGCACTTCTCCCAGGAGGAAGAAGCCGGTGAACACGGTGAATACCGGTCCCGCCAGGTTGATTACCGACACCGAAGCCGGACGGGCATAGCGCAGGGCCCAGATGGGGATGGACAGGGCCATCAGGGTGCACACCCAGGCCAGCAGGATCAGATAGAGGATAGCCAGCGGGGGCAGGTGGAAATCAGCTCCCTTGGAAGCGGCATAGATACCGGTGCACAAAGCGCCGATGGAATACTCCATGGCCAGCAGAGGCAGAAGGTCCAGGGTGCGGCGCACCGCTCTGCCTAGCACGGTGTTGCCCGCATTGAACAGGGAAGACAGCAGGATGAAGAGCACCGCCAGAAAAGCCGAACTTTCTCCCAGGTTGTCCGAGCCGATGACCATGACACCGATCAGGCACACGCCGATGCCCGCCAGAGAGCGGAGGGAGGTCTTTTCCCGGAGAAAGAGGAAGGAAAAGAGCACCACGAACACCGCCGAGGAATTGCCCAGGGTGTTGGCCACAAAGGCGCTGGCCCCTTTCACCATGGCCTCGGCCCAGAACAAAAGACCGGCGCAGCGGCACAGGGCATAGGCGATGACGCCCACCAAGACTTTAGGGGAAATGGAGCGCAGATTTTGCCGGCTTTCCTTCCGGGACAGGAGCAGAGGTACCAGCAGCAGGCTGACAAAGAGCATCCGGTAGAAGGTGATCACCGCCGAATCCACCCCCAGATCCACCAGCAGGCGGAGAATGGGGGAAATGAAGGAACCGGCAAAGGTGCCCAGCAGGCAGATGGCATAGACCCGCAGCAGCTGGCGGGAGGAATTTTGATTCATGGGAAAGACTTCCTTTCATGCAGGGAATGAGGAAACAGAAAACTCAGCGGCGGGTAGACAGGGGCGAGGAGGCTGTTTTCCGCTGATAGACAAAGGCAAACAAAGTGGCCAGCAGCAAAATAATGCCGGCAAAGACGAAGGACAGGCTGGCGCCCTTGGCATAGAGGAATCCGGCGGTGAGGGAGCCGATGATGCCGCCCAGGGACTTTGTGGCGTTGTAGAAGCCCATCACCAGGTTAGAGTCGTTGCCCTCGGCCTTTTTGGCCACCATGTCCTGAAGCAGGGGGATGGACACGGCGTTAAAGGCGTAAAACACCACATTGACGATAAGGAAGGGAACGCGCAGTTCATCCAAGAAGAGCACGGCGAAAATGGTCAGAGTGCAGGCCGACAGCACATAGGCCACCGACCGGTTGACCTTGCCACGGCGGATGATGGACATGCAGATGGTGGCATTGGCTACCAGAGAGATAAAGCCGATGACGCCCTTGATGGCTCCGTTGTAGGCCGAGGTGAAGCCGAACTGGTCTTTGATGAAATAGTTGAAGCACTGGTCATAGGCGGTATAGCCCAGGTTTTGCAGCGCCGTGACGGTGAACAAAATGGCAAAGAGGGCCGTCATAAACTGGCGGCTTTGCATAAAGGCGGCAAAGGGGTTGGCATCCCGCACCAGGGTGCTGCGGGTGAGGGGCTGGGAAGCGATCTCCGGCCGCCGGTCGTCCCGGCAGAACAGGAAGAAGAGCAGGCCACTGGAAGCCAGACAAAAGACCTGGGGCAGGAAGGCGGCACCCAGGGAAAACTCGCCCAGAAATCCGCCGATCAGGTAGCCGAAGGCAGCGCCCACGCTCTGGATGGTGGCCAGAATGGTGAGATTGCGGCCCCGCTCCATATCGGAGGAGGTGTTGACCACATAGATCAGGCAGGCCACCGAAGCGCCGCTGATGAAGAAGCCGGAAATGCACCGGGCGGCGATGATCAGCCCTTCGGTGTGGGCCATGAAGAAGAGCAGCTGGCCGCAGGCATAACCGCAGCCGCAGATGAGCAGGGTCATGCGGCTGGAGATATAGCCGGACAGCTTGCCCCAGAAGGGGGAAAAGAGGAAGTTTGTGGTCTGCATGGCGGCAAAGGCCACACCGAACATATAATCGCTGAGGTGATAGACCTTGATGAGGGTGGGGGTCACCGGGTGGGCGAAATTGGCCGCCAGGTTATAGAGGATGAGCACCAGGAAGAAAAAGATCATAGGCGGTGGGGATGATTTTTTCATGGCAGGGGAAAACTCCTTTCAGATGGACAAAAAGAGAGGCGGCCGGGACACACCAGGCCGCCCCAGGGAACAAAACTCAGCGGGAGGAAGCCGCAGCCTGTTCCGGGCTTTCCGCAGGATCTTTCATCTTGGAATAGATGGTGGAGAAGATCACGGCGCCGAAGAACACCACGGCGGTGACTACAAAAGTCAGCTTGGAATTGATGGTGTAGAGGAAACCGGCAGACAGCGAACCGATGATGCCGCCCAAGGATTTGGTGGCGTTGTAAAAGCCCATGATCAGGTTACTGTCCTTGCCGTTCTGGGCCCGCTTTGCCACCATGTCCTGAAGCAGGGGGATGGATACGGCGTTGAAGGCATAGAACAGAACGCTCACTGTCATGAAGGGCACCACGGCGTTGGAGAACACCACGCCCAGGCTGGTGAGGGTGCAGGCCATGAGCACATAGATCACCGAGCGGCGCACATTGGTGCGGCGGATCATCCACATACAGATGGTGGCGTTGGCTGTAAGGGACACAAAGCCGATGACGCCTTTGATCAGGCCGTTGTATTTGGAGGTCAGGCCGAACTCGTCTTTGATAAAGTAGTTGAAGCACTGTTCAAAGGCGTTGTAGCCCACATTCTGCAAAACGGTGACGGTGAAGAGCACGGCAAAGAGAACCGACATGAACTGACGGCTCTGGACAAAGGCGGCGAAGGGGTTGGCGTCGTGGATCAGATCGCCCATCTGCAATTTGCCCACGCCCACCTTCCGGTCGTCCTTGCAGAAAAAGAAGAAGAGCACGCCGCAGGCGGCCAGACAGATGGATTGGGCGGCAAAGGTAACGCCCAGGCCGATCTCGCCCAGAAATCCGCCCACAAAATAACCGAAGGCCCCGGCCACGCTCTGGATGGTGGCGGAAATGGTCAGGTTCTTGCCCCGGTCATTGTCGGAGGAGGTGTTGACCACATAGGTGAGGAAGCTGACAAAGGCGCCGCCGGTGAAGAAACCGGCGAAGGCCCGGGCGAAGATCACCATGGCCTCGGTGCGAGCCATGCCGAAGAGAGCCTGTCCCACGGCGTAGCCGATGCCGCAGACCAGCATGGCCTGGCGGCTGGAGATGTAGTTGTTCAGCTTGCCCCAGAAGGGGGAAAAGAGGAAGTTTGTGGTCTGCATAGCCGCCAGCGCCACACCGAACATATAATCGTTCAGATCATATTCCTTGATCAGGGTGGGGGTCACTGGGTGGGCAAAGCTG
>CALLCY010000156.1:0-1363 GCA_938000015.1 uncultured Clostridia bacterium | reverse complement strand
CTGGCAGAGAAACCGGGGGGATGTCTTGAATCAAAGCATCCAGATAGGCTTTGTCGGTTTCTTCTCCCAAGGGAATCACCAAGGAGGCATCCCCTTCCGGCAGAGCACAGGGCAGGGAAATGCGGGCCATCTCCTGGCTGACGGCGGCACATTCTTCATCGGTGAGCTGGGCTCCGGTATGGGAATACAGCTTGCATCCGTTATATTCTTTTGTGTTATGACTGGATGTAATATTCATTCCGCCGGCGGCACCGGTGTGGATGACAGCGAAGGAAAGCTCCGGCGTGGGGCGCGGATCGGTGAAAAAGTGCACCGGGATGCCCAGGGAGGTGAAGGTCTGCTGGGCGGCCTGAGCCAGCTCAGGGCTGCTCAAACGGCAGTCCCGGCACAGACAGATTCCTTTTTGCCGAACTTCTTCCCCTTGGGAGGACAAGAGAAAGCGGCCAAAGGCCAGGGCGGCCTGGGTGATGGTAAAGCGGTTGACTCCGCCAGGCCCCAGGGCGGCGATTCCCCTGAGTCCAGCGGTGCCAAAGGAAAGGGCGGATTGAAAAGTGGGGCGGAGGGTCTCGGGAGAAGAACGAAAAAGGGTATTTTGTTCATCCTGGGAAAGAATGGGGCTTTGGAGCCATTGATCCAGGGTTGTTTTCCAGTTTTCCATTGCAATAACCTCCTGAAAAAGGGGATTTACCTATATTTATCATACCATGCTCCAGAAAAAAGAGCCAGGCGTCAAAAAAACTTTACAGGAAATTGCTTTTCAAAGGAAAGAAAAGCAGGTAAAATAAGGGTGGAATAATAAATGGAGTGAAGAAAAATGAACGCAACACAGTATATTACAGTGGATATGGGGCCGGGGAAGCGGATCGCCCTGGTGGCCCATGACAACATGAAACAGGAAATGATCGATTGGGCCACAGAGCACCGGCAGGAGCTTTCCAAGCATACTTTGTGCGGTACCGGTACCACAGCCGGGCTGGTCAGCCGGGCCACCGGTCTGACGGTCACCGGCTATCGCAGCGGCCCATTGGGAGGCGATATGCAGTTGGGAAGCCGGATCACCGAAGGGGAGATCGATCTGATGGTTTTTTTCTGGGACCCTCTGACCCAGCAGCCCCACGACCCGGATGTGAAAGCCCTTCTGCGCATTGCCGCTTTGTATAATATCCCGGTGGCCACCAACCGGGCCACCGCCGATTTTCTTTTGTCCTCTCCGCTGATGCACGAGACATATCCCCGGCGGCTGATGGACTTTTCTCAGCATATGCAGGCCCGGATCGGAGACTGAACAAAAACAGCCCTTCCTTTGTGTTGAACTGGACCAGTAAAAACGGACAATAGACAAAAAGCCCCCTAATGTAGGAGA
>CALLCY010000155.1:0-6795 GCA_938000015.1 uncultured Clostridia bacterium | reverse complement strand
TTTCCCTACACGACGCTCTTCCGATCTCGCCCCGGCCTGCTTGCCGCCGGTGCCGCTGAGAATGGCCCCTTGCAGCTCCTTCCCATACCGGGTCAGATAGAGCCGCAGGGCAAAGGAGCCCATGCTGTGGCCCAGAAAGAAGGCGGGTATGCCCGGGTACTTGCCCTGCATATAAATAGCCATCAGATGCAGGTCGGTCACCAGCAGGTCAAACCCCTTTTTCGGGGCAAAATACCCCAGTTCTTCTTTGGTGCGGGCGGTTTTCCCGTGGCCCATGTGGTCGCATCCAAAGGCGATGTACCCATTTTTCGCCAGAAAATCCATGAACTCCCGGTAGCGGCCCATGTGCTCGGCCATGCCGTGGGCGATCTGCACCATTCCCCGGGGCTGATTCGGCACATAGGCCACGCCATAAACCTGCTGCCTCCCGCCGAGGGAAACCGGTGTTCCAGTATTTGATAATTTTCCATATTTCTTTCCTCTCCCGGTGGTTTCTTCTCCTTTTTTTCCATAGGTCAAAAAATTTTTCTGTTTTTTGGCCCGGTGGCCCCTTCCCCCTTGCTTTGGGGTGTGATATACTGTATAAAATGGTCGTAAAATGTGGATTTTTCTGTCCTCCCGCCCCATGTATTCCGGCGGGTTTGGCAACATTATACCATAGTTGCAAGTCCATACAGACTTGCACGCCGCCAATGCGGCGTAAAATCAGCTTTGCTGATTTTTGCTATAGTGTAACATCAACAGCAGTCGTTTTGTTCACAAAACGACTGAATACACAGTATCCTGCCGCACATGTGCGGCAACTGTTGATATTATAACATATTGATTCAGGGAAAAAACACCGATTAGGAGGATTTTTGTGACATCGCTCTTCACCCCCTTGCTTTTGGGGGGACTTTCTTTGAAAAACAGAGCCGTCCGCTCGGCCACCCAGGACGATCTGGGCACCGCCCAGGGCCTGATGACCCAGCAGGAATTGGCTCTTTACACCCTTTTGGCCCGGCAAAATGTGGGGCTTATTTTCAGCGCCCATTGTTATGTATCCCCGGAGGGCAAAGCCTCTCCCCTGCAAAACGGCCTGGACAGCGAAAAAAACCTGCCCATGCTCCGGAAAATCGCCCAGAGCGTCCATGCAGAAGGTTCCTGCATGGCCATGCAGATCAGCCACGCCGGATTGAAGGCCCCCGGCGGCAAAGCCCCTTCGGACTTTTCCCTCCAGGAGCTGGAAAACTTAAAACAGGCTTTCGTCCGCAGCGCCCTTTATGCCCGGGAAGCAGGGATGGATGGGGTGCAGCTCCACCTGGCCCATGGCTACCTGCTCTCCCAGTTCCTCTCTCCCCTGGATAACAGCCGGAAGGATGAATACGGCGGCAGCAATGAAAACCGCATCCGCTTCCCTCTGGAAGTGCTGAAGGCTCTGCGGGAAGCCTGCGGCAATGACTTCCCCCTGTTTATCAAGGTCAACTGCAACCTGCCCCAGCCGGAACTGGAAAAAGAATATGAGCAGGAGCTGCTGCTTTTGTTGGAAGAGTGCAAAAAAATAGGCGTGCTGGCCGCCGAGATCAGCGGCTGTAATTTCCGCGCCTTCCCCCCTTCCGCCGAGCCTTATTATCTGAAGCAGGCCCGCTCGCTGCAAAAAGCCGGCCTGCCCCTCATTCTGGTGGGGGGCATCCGCTCTGGAAAAGACGCCCAGACCTGCCTGGATGCCGGTTTCCCCCTGGTGTCCTTCTGCCGCCCCTTTGTGTGTGAGCCGGAATTTTTGCAGAATGTGCAAAAGGACCCTTCCCACCGCGCTCCCTGCATTGGCTGCGGCCAATGCTTCCGCCAGCTTTCCACCCATGGCCGCCTCTGTCCTCTCCGGGAGGAAGGGATTGACCGCGCTCTGCTGGCCCTGTAAAAAATTTTCCCACTTTTTTTGCCGGGGATAAACTTTTTCCCCACTGTGCCCGTCTAATCAATCAGAAAGACACAGCCACAACGGTTTTGGAGATAAACGCTATGAAAAAAACACTACGCGCTCGACGCCGCCGTCGGCGCAGGGCTTTGCTGGCAGCGATGGCGCTGCTGGTGGGTCTGGGCGGCGTGAGTCTTGTTTCCGCCATCGTCCGCCTGCCCGTCCACTCGGTGCCCGATGCCCCGGACACCACCACCGAACCGGAGGAAACTTCCCCGGAAAAGGACGAAAACACCAAAGAGAAAGAAACCTCCCCGGAAGAAGGGGAAAAAGACAACACCTCCCTGGAGGAAACGCCCAAAGAGGAAAACTCCTCTCCCCCGCCGGAGACCACTTATGATTATTCCCAGCCGGTGCCCGAAAGCGCCCCTGGGGCCGAAGGCGCCTTCCAGAACAGCCTGTTCATTGGCAACTCCATCACCGATGGCATCGCCCGCTACGGCATTGTGCCCGGCGCCACGGTCTACGCCAAAAACGGCCTGACGGTGACCAACGCCCTCACAGAGCCGGTGGTGACTTCCGGCTCGGGCCGCATCACACCGGAACAGGCTCTTCAGAACCGGCAGTTTGACCGGATCTATCTGATGTTCGGCATGAACGAGCTGGGCTTTGGCAGCGAAGAGCAGTTTGTCACCCGGTACAGCAAGCTCATCGACCGCCTATGGGCCTTGCAGCCCTCGGCCACCATCTATGTGCAGAGCATTCTGCCGGTGACCGCCGAGCGTTCGGCCAAGGACTCCACTTTCAACAATCCCAAGCTCCAGCATTTCAACGAGCTGATCCGGCAGATGTGTGCCGAAAAGCACGCTCTGTTCCTGGACGCCCACAGCGCCCTTTGCGACGAAAGCGGCGCTCTGCCTGCGGAGTATTCTTCCGACGGCATCCATATCACCAAAGAAGCCTATGGCGTTTGGTTTTCCTATGTGAACACACATATCTGGGGAGGTAATTAAATCTATGTTTAAGATAAAATCCCGGGCAGTTTTCGCCCTTTGCCTGCTGCCCGCCCTTTGCCTGGGCGGCTGCCAGAAGAAAGAAGCAGAAGCCAAAAACCCCGATCCCTCAAAGCTTGCCAGTCAGCTTCTGTCGGACATCTCCTTCCAGGATAAGCTGGAGGAGACCGACAAGGACGCCGCTCTCACGGTGCTGGGCCTGGAGAGCCATGAGGACAAGGTGTCGGACTGCGCCATCTACCTGGGCACCGGAGCCACCGCCGAGGAAGTGGTGGTGCTGAAAACCGACGATGAAAAAGGCGCCCAGGAGATCAAAGCTGTTTTAAAAGAAAACCACCTGCCCCGGCTGAAAGAGGACTTTCAGAACTATGTCCCCACCGAAGTGCCCAAAATCGAAGACGCCGCTTTGTATGCCAAGGGGCAGACGGTAGCCCTGTGCGTCTCTTCGGACAGCGACAAAGCCCTGGAGATCATGGAAGAAGCCATGGGCTAAACCCCTTTCAACCCGGCGAGGGCACACCATGAGAAAGAAGGATCAAGGGCTGCGGGACGAATTCATCCAGTTTGTCACCCAGCGTCAACAGGAGTTTTACCGCCTGGCCTTTCGCTATACCCATGACCAGGACGGGGCAATGGATGTGGTGCAGGAGGCCTTGGAGAAGGCCTTGCGAGCCTTGCCCTCCCTGCGCCAGCCGGAATATATGAAGACCTGGTTTTATCGCATTCTGGTCAATGAAAGCCTGACCTATCTGCGGAAAAACAAACGGGAGCTTTTGCCTTTGCAGCAGGCACTGGAGGAACTGCCCGCCCTTCTGCCCCCGGACACGGCCCAGACCATGGATCTTCACGACGCCATCGACCGGCTGGAGCCCCAGCTGAAAACGGTGGTCATGCTGCGCTTTTTTTCCGACATGAAGTTTTCTGAGATTGCTCAGGTCACCGATACCAACATCAACACGGTGAAATCCCGGCTGAAGGCGGCTCTGGGCCGCCTTCGCCTGCATCTGGAGGAGGAACCCCATGACACCCCATGAACTGAGAAAACTCCATGAGAGCATTCCTGTGCCGCCGGAGCTGGAAAAGCGGGTGCAAAAGGCCCTGCGTCCCAAAAGGCGGCCCATTCGTTTTGTTGCCCGGACGATGACGGCCTGCGCCGCCTGTGCTGCGCTGTTTGCCCTGTCGGTGAACCTGTCTCCTGCCTGGGCGGCCAGTTTGTATGAAGTGCCCCTTTTGGGGGATGTGGCCCAATTTTTCACCTTCCGGGAAAGCCACGAGGTGAACGAAGCCACCGATATCCAGGTACGGGTGCCTGCCATCCGTGGCACCGGCGAGAGTCAGCTGGACAAGGAGATCAACCAGCGCATTGCCGACAAGATCGACCAGCTGGAAGCAGAAGCCACCCGCATGGCAGAGGAATATCTGGAGGCCTACAACGCTACCAAGCAGCCGGGAGACCCGGATTTCTGGAAGATGAAGGTGGAGATCGACTATGAGATCCACTATACCACGCCGGATGTGGTGTCCTTTGTGCTCAACTCCACCATTACCGGGGCCAATGCCTACACCCAGCAGTATTTCTATAATATTGATCTGAAAACAGGGGAAGATCTCACCCTGGAAGGGCTTTTGGGGCCAGATTACATCGACCTGTGCAACCAGGCGGTGAAGGAGGGCATGGCCAAGAAGATGGCCGAGGACCCGGACGCCATGTATTATTCCCGGGACGATGAGGACGATTTTGACGATGACTTCGCTTTCCAGACCATTGAACCGGACCAGTCCTTCTATCTCAATGAGCAAGGCCAGGTGGTGATTGTGTTCCCCAAATACGCCATCGCCCCCGGCTATATGGGAATCCAGGAATTCACCGTGTCCCAGGCGGGGTAACCCCGCTGTTGTTCCTGTCTCCGGCCTTATGCGTTGTTCAGTCTATTGCTCCGGGTGTGGCGAGCCATCACCCGGGCAAAGCCAGGATGCAATCCTGGCCAACTGCATAAAAAGAAAAAACTCCCCCAATGGGGGAGTTTTTTTGCCTTTATCTCAGTTTCACTGCCTAGCGCGGGAGCGCAGTATGGGAGCCCAGGCACTGGGCCAGTGTGCTGCTCACCAGCTTGTCCCCCTGGTAGACCAGCTTGAGGGAAAAGAAGGGCGCATCCTCCCGCAGCAGCCGGAGAAACTCCCTGTCCCCTTCCCACAGGGGCAGGGAGAGCACCTCGTCCTTTTCCACCCACTTGAGTTCCCCTTCGTCGCAGGCAGTCAGCTCACCCTCAAAGCCATGGGCGGTGAACAGGTGCATATACTCGGTTTCGTACTGGTCGGAGACAAAGGTCACAATGCCCCGGAACCGGTACTGGGTCAGGCGCAGGCCGGTCTCCTCCTGCACCTCCCGCAGCAGGCAGTCCTGGGGGCTTTCCCCTTCCTCAAACTTCCCCCCTACCCCGATCCACTTGCCGGCGTTTTCGTCCTGCTTCTTTTTGTTCCGCAGCAACATCAGGTATTTTCCGTCCTGCTCCACATAGCAAAGGGTGGTATTTTTCATGGCAAGGCCCTCCTTTTTTCAAAAAAACCGCCCCCGACCCACCGGCCGGAGGCTGCCCTTCCTTATCTGCGGTAGACCCGCAGCACGATATTGGGGTTGATGGAAGCCAGCAGACTGTGTACATTCTGCTCCACATGGTCGGCCAGTTGGAACAGCGAAAGCAGCTCTCCCTCATCCCAGCCCAGCAGGGTGACTTCGTCATAGAGCTGGCAGGGGATGCCGGTGATGTCCACGAAACACTGATCCATGCACACACCCAGGTACCGGGTTCTGTGTCCATGCACCAGCACCGGGCCATAGGTCATGGCCAGATTGCGGTTGAGACCGGCGCTGTACCCCACATCCACCGTGGCCACGGTGGTTTTTTTGTCGGCGATAAAGTGGCGGCCATACCCCACGCTTTCTCCCGGCTCCAGATCCTTGATGTTGGTGATGAAGGCCCGCCAGGTGGCCGGTTCCTCCACCCCCAAGGGGTTTTCGTGGTTCTGGATGTTGCTGTAACCCAGATACAGGCTGCCGCAGCGCACATGGGTGCAGTAGCTCTCTTCAAACCAGATGGTGGCGCCGGTGTTGGCGGTGTGGATGTACTGGGGCTGGATGCCCCGGGCCTGCACCTGGGAAAGCCCCTTCTGGAAGAGGGCAAACTGATCCTTGGCGTACTGGCTCTCCCGCTGTCCGGCGGTGGCATAGTGGGTAAAAACGCCCACCACTTCCAGGTTCCCCACCTGGGCGATATGATCCAGCAATTTTTCCAGATCGGCGCCGGGCTTGACGCCGATGCGTCCCAGGCCGGTTTCGATCTTGATATGTACCTGGCCGGTATGTCCTGCATCCCGACAGGCCCGGCTGAACAGATCCACCCCTTCCTGGTTGAACACCGTCATCTGGAGGCCGTACTGGGCGGCATAGGGGATGGCATGGGGCGGCAAGGCCCCCAGGATCATCAGATCCACCGGGATTCCGGCCTCACGGATCTGGATGGATTCGGCAATGTGGGCGTTGGCCAAAAGGGGCATTTCCATGTCGTGCATCAGTCTTGCCACTTCCACGGTGCCCAGGCCATAGGCGTTGCCCTTGACCACCGGGATCATGCCACGCCCCGGGCCGATATGACGCTGGATGCGCTCCACATTCCGGCGTATTTTGCCCAAGTCCACCTCCAAATAGGAGTTATAATGCTCTAAATTCAAAAAATCACCTCATAAGAGCCAGCGTGACGCTGGACCCGTTCCTCTCTTTGCCTGGGCAAAAACAACGCACACAGGCAAAGAAAATATGGCCGTCCGGACACCGGACTTCCCAGCGTGACGCTGGGCCCCTCCTGGGCCATTGGCGGCGTGTTATTTCGG
>CALLCY010000154.1:0-13352 GCA_938000015.1 uncultured Clostridia bacterium | reverse complement strand
TTCTCCTACATTAGGGGGCTTTTTGTCTATTGTCCGTTTTTACTGGTCCAGTTCAAAACCTGTCCGGGCTGTCTTTATTACTTTTTCTCGTAGACAATTCGCCATTATGCACCGATTCGTGCATCCTTCTGGCACAGCCGGTTGAGAATTGCGGTCGCTTCCGCCCGGGTGATCCGATCACCGGGATGGAAGTTTCCTTCTGCATCACTTCCCTGCAAAATCCCTGCCTGATACAACAGCCGGATCTCCTTGGCATAGGTCTGGTCGTCACTCACATCAGGTGGCAGAATCGCACCGTCCACCGGTTCCAGTTCCTCTTCCGGCAGAGCACGGGCAAAGAGATAGGCCATCTGTCTGCGGCTACACGAATCAACAAATTTATCCCATATTTCAAAGGGAATGATGCCCTCCAAAACACTATACGCCCGATAGGGAGCATCCCAAGGTTCCCCGCCAGTCAGGTCCACACCATCATCTGTATAAATGCTGCGCACCACACTTGCCATTTTAATGGCTTCGCTGCAAGACAAGTACTCTCCCGGGGCAAAGGTTCCATCTCCCATGCCATCCATCAGGCCCAGCTCATAGGCCCCCTGAATGGTGCCCTGCTGATTTGCCCCATACCAGGCGTTTTCATCCACATCGGAGAACTGGCCTTGTTGATAGGTCCGCTCCTGAACAAAATTGTCCATCGATCCACGAGCGGCACCAAACATCTTGATTTCCTCTGCAACCTTGGTCAGGCACTGTTTACCCAGCTGATCCTTTGTCACGCCGTCTATATTCCACTGCCACAGTGTTCCATCGGTGGCCAGAAGAGCGCTCCGGGTTCCGCCATAGGCCAGCTCGGTAAAGCGCAGATCGCCCGTATCCACCAATGTGGGTTCCGGCAGCCGGTATTGCTCTTCCTGAGGATCGTTGTCCTTTCCCTGATAATAGCCCCACAGATAAAGCTGTCCATCCTGGGTCAGGGCTGCACCGGAAAAGCGATCCAGATCGGCCTGCTGCACATTCCGCATCAGCCGGGTGGGTTCCATCACATAGAAGTCATCCATCCCCAGAGACCGATGTTCAAAATTGCCGCCCCACACATAAAGATCTCCATCTTCGGTAAGGGCCTGGCAGGTGTATTCATCACACTGCACCGTGAGCACATCGGAGAGAATCCATTGGGGCTCTGCACTATTCTTAGAATTTCCTTCCCCATAGCCGGTCTCACCCATGGGGCCCATGCCCCAGGTATACAGTTTTCCATCTGCTGTAACAAGGGCGAAGACATTGGGGCCGCAGGCCACATCCGCAGCAAACCAGTTGATATTTTGGGGCGTGTCCCATTTTTCTATGATGGGATTCCAGTTTGCATCATCCCCGGTATACACATTCCCCCAGACATAGACCCCGTTCATCGTTATCGCTATGCCGTTTTCTTTCCAACGGTCTGCCTTGAGCACAGGAGGCAGGCCCTCCTTCTTCACCCACTTGCCTTCCCACAGATACAGGCTGCCATCCCGGGTGATGATCAGGTCATCATCGCAATAGGACACCTTGCCAGGGGTTGTCACTTGCTTTGCGGTCCCATCGGCAAAGGAATAAAGATCCCCTGCGGGGTCCACAAAATACTCTGCATCAAAGATTCCTTTTGGATCCAAGGGGCGGTTTCCAGGTGCCTCCGGCGGATTCGGCTCTCTTTGCAGCTGCTCCGTCACCATCACGCCGGTGGTCACCTGTTTGAGATCCCAGTTGACATTATAGACCGGACCGATATTCCACAGATATAAGCCGCCGTCCTGGGTGAGAATCAAGGTGTCTCTCCCCTGAGCCACCACATCGGCCACAGCGGTATCACCGCAGTCAATTTTCTCGGGGGTTGTGAAAGTCCAGTCATATTGATCATGGCCTTCATAGTTAGCATATGGTGTGTCGCCATAGAATCCCCATATATAAAGTTCTCCGCTCTCGGTAATAGCAATGGCAGATTTATACCAGTCCATACTCACCCGATTCACATGGGTCATAATTCGGGTCGGTTCCCAAACTTTTCCTCCTGAAATTCCCAGAGAACTGTTCCAATTTTCACCCCAGCCATACAAAGTCCCATTGTTGGTAATGGCATAGCTACTCCACTTTCTGCTCGCTGCCATCTTCACATTGGAGAGAATCTTTGTTGGCACAGGGCTGTATTGAGGAAGTCCCTCTGCATAGCCATTTTGGCCCACACCCCAGGTATACAGGTCACCATTCTGGGTCACCAAAGTGAAATTACCCCCTCCGGTGGAAACCTGGAGGCCAGCAGGAACCCCCTCCACTTTGTGCGGTGAGGTGTACTTTTCCCAGATCTGGTTCCATTTTGCATCGTCTCCCATGTAGATGTTTCCCCACACATAGACGCTGCCATCCGCTGTGACAGCAATCCCATGCGTCTCAGAAATATCTGCCGAGATCACAGGGGGAAGACCCTCCACCTTCTGAGGAGTATCCCGATCCACTGTATCACCCAGCCCCAACTGACCACGATCATTTTTTCCCCAGGTGTACAGGCTGCCATCCGCTGTGACAGCCAGGGTCTGGCTCATCGATTCCGCCACATGGATAACATTAGAAATTCCTTCCACTTTTTCAAACTGGCACTGGCCCGTGTATGTGTTTGACCCTTCTCTCAGCTGATCTTCATACAACACGGAACGCCCATAATACAAGTCGCCATTCTCCATGACAAAATAATTTTCTGTGACCGTGCGCTGGTTCTGAAAATCCAGCGTTTTTTCGGTCTCTCCTGCGCCCTGCGCCGGCAAGGACGAAAACGGCAGCAATGTAAGACAAAACATGATGGCCAGCAACAAAGAACATTTCCTCTTCATACCCATACCTCCTCACCATAATGCAGTTATATTTTTCTGTACTGATTTCAATATATCACCGCTACATCTAAAAGTAAAGAGCAGGGAGAGGAAATATTTCCTCTCCCTGCTCTTGCATCTGTGACCTATTTTTCATTTTTGTTTCTTTCTTCTTCCTCTTCTCTCCGGCTGGCCCGCTCACTTTCCAGCTGAAGGCGGATCATATCCACCAATACAGCACAAGGCCGGAACACCAGGTACCGCAAAGCCCCCTTGTCCCGATAACGAAGCATACAGCACCGATCCCGGCCAATAAGGGGCAGATAATAATGCTGCTTGCCCCTTCCCAGTGTACTACAAATGGAGCAGCCCTCCATCAAAACACATTCCGGGTTTCCCAACGCAATGACCTTGGCCTTTACCGGATGCCCCATCAACTGGAGACGGATAAACAGGTGATCGTGCATCAGCCGGTATTCATAGGATACAAAAGAATAGCCGCAGATCACCACCGTAACCAGGCAAAACAGCAGCGCCGGAATGAGAAAATGTACCGGCGTAGCATAGGGCGTCTGCCAGATGGCCTCATAAAAGCTGATCATCAGCAGGAACAATCCCACCCACAGAGAAAAAGGCACAGCCTTGCGGCGAAAGCCTTGCAAAATCTGTTTATACATTCCTATCGATCCTTTCCAAACTACAGGAAAATTGGCCCTTGTTGATCTCCAGGCGCAGATATGTGCCTTCATAGCCAATGCTTCCCGGATTGTACAAAGGAACCGGCCATTTTTCTAGTGCCACCGGCTGGTGGGTATGGCCGAAAAAGGCCGCCTGTGCACCGGCCTGCTGGGCCGCCCGCAGAAATTCATCCAACCCATCCTTGACGCCAAAGCGATGGCCGTGGCTGAGAAAAAGCCGCACTCCCTCCGGCTGCGGCGTCCGCGTCAAAGGCTCCTGGCACATCAGATCACAGTTGCCTGCCACCGCCAGCACCTGACAGCCGAACAACATTCCAGCATCCTCTGCATCCCGCACGCCATCGCCTAAAAAAAGCAGACAATGGGGATTTTCCTTTTCCAGCATCCGGCACAGCGCATCAAAATTCCCATGGGAATCGGAAGCCACGCACAACTTCATCCCATCCCCTCCTCTTTTCCATTTGGTTTGATCTTGGCTTTTAGAATACATCACTTGCATGAAAAAAGAAAGGGGGCAGCGGAAATTTTTCCGTTTTTTCGGAACCGGACGGTTTTTCACCGCATATACTGTGTTGAAAAGCCCATGGGAGGAGATACATCATGCAAAACGATTACGAAAATCTTGCCAAGGTCCTCATGGCCAGTCCCCAGGGGGCCAAAATCGTGAAGAGTCTGGATAAGCTCAACAGTGTGGTGAACACCGAAAGCGGCCGTCAGCTCATTGCCATGCTGGCCAGCGACGGAGGCGATGCCATCAAAAATGCCGCAGCGGCTGCGGCCAGTGGCGATCAGGATCAAGCCCGTGTGCTGCTTTCCACTTTGCTTTCCAGCCCGGAAGGGGCACAGCTGGCCGCCAAAATCATCGAAGTGGTGGGCCGCTGACCCGCTGTTCCCAGGCGGCCTTCCGCGCCGGCCGCCTGGGGCTTTTCCTGAGAACGCGGAGAAAGGACGGAACCGATGGCCGACATCCAGGATACCTTACAAAAGCTGTTTTCCGATCCGGAAAGCATGAAAAAAGTCACCGATCTGGCCGCCGGCCTGGCTCCGGCGCTGCAGGAATCTGTCGCTTCTCAAAGCCCGCCTCCTGCCCCCGGAGGACTGGGAGCCCTGTTCGGCTCTCCAGGGCAATCAACTCCACCTCCATCCGAGGAACAAAAAAGCGGTGATCTCTCTGCTCTTCTGGCCTCTTTGGGAAAGGGTCTTTCCTCCGCACCTGCTGGCGAGGATCAAAAGAAAGAAGGCGGACTGGATCTTTCTTCATTATTCTCTCTGTTTGGAAAGAGCTCCTCTTCCTCTGCCGAAGAGCCCACCGAAAAGCAAAGCGGAATGGACCCGGCCCTGCTTCCCCGGCTGATGATGGCTTTTTCCGGAGATGCCAATTATCTCAAGCCGGAAAAGGTCAACTTGCTGCGAGCCCTCAAGCCCTATCTGGGACAGCGTCGGGCGCCGGATATTGACCGGGCGGTAAAAATGGCCAATCTGGCCCGGGCGGCCCAAGAAGCCCTGGGCGGGATACAAAGGAGATGAGCCCATGTATGACCGCTATTTTCAAGGGGATGGCTTTGAAGCCTTTTTCCCCCAGGCGGCCCAAATGCCCCCGCCTTCTCCTTCCTCCGCTCCCGAACCCCAGGCCAGGCCAGAAAATCAGCCGCCTCGAAAAAGTGGTCTGCTGGGCAGTCTGGGCCAGCGCCTCAAGCTGCCGGAGTTGGACAGTGACACCATTTTGCTCTTGGTATTGGTCTATTTTTTGCTGGCCGATACCGATGAAAACGGTGAAAAATCCAATCTGGCCGACACCTTGCTCATTGTAGGCGCATTGCTCTTGCTGGGATTTTGATGAAAAAAGGCCCTTTCAGGGCCTTTTTTAGAGTATCGAAAAAATGGTCAAAGCCACTTTTTCGACACTCTCTTCGTTTATAGGTCTTTTTCCATCACAAAATTGGTCAGCCACTCACCAAAGCGTTCCACCTGCTGCTCTTTCAGCATCCGATAGCCTCGTTTCTCAAAGAAAGGCCGGGCTGTGAGAGATGCGTGCACCGAAATGCGGGAAAAGCCCTGTTCCTTGGCGCTCTGCTCCACCCGATCGGCCAGGACCGTGGCCACACCCCGCCTTTGGGCAGTGCTGCTGACAAAAAGATGATCGAAATAATCTCCATCCAAAGTGGCAAATCCCCAGATCTCGCCCCCTTCTTCCACTACAAAGGTGCGGTGATGGGAAAAGACCTTGGCCCAGCGCTCCCCATCCATTTCCCGGGGAGCCCAGGCGTCCAGCTGGGCTGGGGTATAATCCCGGCAAGCCGCCCCATGTACCGAGTCCCAAAACAGATCCATCAGCCGGAAACAATCCTCCGGCCGGTATTCCCGCAGGTTCATTTCTGTTCCTCCTTGTTTGCAGACACACGGCCATATTGAGCCGGGTATCGCTCCACTTTATTCAAAATGACAATATATCCTCCCAGCAAAAGAGCGGTGGCCAGCACCCATGCAATGGAGCTTGCCGCACATACGCCGCTGAATCCCCAGGCATCGGCCAGCCACATGGCCGCCACCACACGGACCACCAATTCGCTGACACCGGCCAGCAGAGGAATACCGCCAAATCCCATTCCTTGCAGGGTGTTGCGGAAAATAAACAGCAGCCCCAGAATGAAGAAGAACGGCCCCACGATGTTCAGATAGGTCTGTGCATAGGCCGTCACAGCTCCGTCATTTTCTCCCAGGAACAGGCCCACCAGCCCCTTACAGAAAAAGATCACCAAGGCCCCGCCTACCAGACTGAACACCAGGGCCAGTTTTCCACTGGCCCACACACCCTGACGAATACGCCGGGGCTGTCCCGCTCCATAATTCTGCGCAGCATAGGTAGCCATCGCCGCCCCCAAAGTCACCAACGCCTGAGTAGCCAGGTTCTCGATTTTGGTGGCAGCGGTAAAGCCAGCTACTGCCGTGGAACCGAAGCCATTGAGGGCCGTTTGCAGCACCATGACCCCCACCGCTGTGATGGAAAACTGAAAAGCCATGGGCAGACCCACTCGCAGATGCTGCCAGGCAAAACCTTTGTCCCAATGCCAATTTTGCTTCTTCAGATGCAGCACAGGAAACCGGAGTTTCACATAAAAAAGACACAACAATCCGGCCAGAAGCTGGGCAATGACGGTGGCCCAACCGGCCCCGGCCACGCCCATGCCGAAAAAGGCGATAAAGGCATAGTCCAGAATGATGTTGATAATACAAGCGATAATGAGGAAATACAGCGGCGTACGGCTGTCCCCCACCGCCCGGATAATGCCGGAGATCATATTATAGAAAATCGCAGCGCCGATACCGTAATAGATCACCACGATATACCGCCAGGCATCGTCGATGATATCCCCCGGGGTATTCATCACTTCCAGCAGCGGTCGGGCGGTGACCACCGCCAAAAGAGTGATGACCAAAGTGCTTCCCACGCACAGCAAAATGGAAGTGGCCACGCTATCCCGCAGCCGTTCCTCCTCTCCTGCGCCGAAACACTGGGCGGCCATCACCGAAAAACCACTGGTCAGGCCCTGGGCAAAGCCCAGGATCAAAAAGGAGATAGCTCCGGTGGCCCCCACCGCCGCCAGAGCCTGCACGCCGATGGTGCGTCCCACGATCACCGTATCGGCCATGCTATAAAATTGCTGAAACACATTTCCAATAAAAAGAGGAATGGAAAAGGCCAGCAGCAGCCGCATGGGGCTGCCTTTTGTCATATCATTTGTCATAAGGTTATACTATTCTCCTGAAACAATTTGGCTCAAAAACAGCCCCGGCGGCATCGCCGGGGCCATACACATAAACAACTCTTCACTCACAAACCGGAGCTTTCCAAAGTGCCAAAAGGACTTACTCTTCTTCCACCATCTGACCATTGGGCAGCTGGAACTGACTTTCGGGCACATCTTCTACCGTCACCCGAGTCAGCTTCATGGAATAGGTGATCATGCCGTCCTTCTCGCTTTCTGCCCGATACAAAAGGCCGTTGGAAACAGCGATATAGTAGCTGTCCTGGGTACCGGCCAAGGAATTTCCTACCTGCACATAAATACAGGCTTCCCCATCCTGTTCCACATACCCGGCCTCCAGGATCTGAGAAGGGTCCAGTGCCAGTACCGCCTCATAGGTAGGCACCCGGCTGGCATCGTCATAGAAGGCGGTGAGCTCCCCGTCCTGAGAAATACCCTGCCCCAGCGTCCCCACATAGGGATTGACCTGCCCGCTGCGCCAGGCATAATAGCCGGAAGGGGCGATGATGATCTCCTTTTTCACAGTCCCGCTTTCCGAAAGCTGCTGGATATGACTGCGGCGGCCTTGCACGGCCCCTTTGATGCGCAGCACATCCTCTGCGCTGTGATAGGAAAGGGTACTTTCCAGCTCATAGGTGTATTCCTTGGGCCGGTGCAGCGCAGCAATGACATTCAGAACATTGGATGCATCCACCTGCACCCCATCCACCAACGGCCCATTTTCCCCCAATTTGTCCGGATCGGCGGAAATAGAGCCTTGGGAAGAAGGAAGGGTGATCGTCCCCGCCGGTTCCATCTCCACCATGGAGAGATAGAAGCTGATGAGCACTACCACCAGCAGCAAGGCGGTGACGGCCGCCACCGCCTGAGCCATTTTCCCCTTTTTCATGGGTCTCCCTTATTCCCCGATGCCCGGTGTAAAGTCCTCGGGGGGCTGCTTTGTTTTTCCAAAGGCATACAAAATCGCATCGGCAATGCGGCGGCAAGCCTCACCATCACCATAGGGATTGACCGCCCGGGCCATCTTGCCGTATTCCTCCGGATCGTTCAGCAGTTTCAATGCTTTCTCGGCAATTTCTTTGGCTTCCACACCGGCCATACGCACCGTACCGGCCTCCACAGCCTCCGGTCGCTCGGTCTCCCGGCGCAGCACCAGCACCGGCTTGCCCAGGGAAGGAGCTTCCTCCTGAATACCGCCGGAATCGGTCATCACCAAGGTGGCCCGCTCCATCAGATTGTGCATATCCATCACGCCCAGAGGTTCTACCAGGTCCACATTGGGGATATTCCCCAGGTTGTCCCGGGCCATCTGCTGCACATAGGGGCTGAGATGCACCGGATAGACAAAGCGGACATCCGGCTCCTTTTCCGCCACCATGCGCACAGCGTCCATGATGTTCTGGAAGGGTTCGCCGTAATTTTCCCGGCGATGGGCGGTGAGCAGCACCACCCGCTCCTGCTGATAATCGATCTCATTGAGCCGCTGGCACTGGAAGGTGTAATTGTCCCGCACTGTGGTTTTCAGAGCGTCGATAACGGTATTGCCGGTGATATAGACATTCTTCTCCACGCCTTCCCGATGGAGGTTTGCCACATTGGCCTTGGTGGGAGCAAAATGCAGATCGGCAATATCGGTGGTCAGGGTTCGGTTCATCTCCTCCGGGAAGGGGGAGTATTTGTCAAAGGTCCGCAGTCCCGCTTCCACATGGCCCACCTTCACCTTGGCATAGAAAGAAGCCAGAGCCGCCACAAAGGTGGTGGAAGTGTCGCCGTGGACCAGCACCAGATCGGGCTTGGCCTTTTCCAGCACATCCCCCAAACCGGTGAGAGCCTTGACGGTGATGCGCATCAGCGTCTGGGAAGGCTCCATGATGTCCAGATCGTAATCCGGTGTGATCTGGAAAGCCTCCAGCACTTGGTCCAACATTTCCCGATGCTGGGCCGTGACGCAGACGATGCTCTCCACTTCCTCCCGGCTCTCCAGTTCCTTCACCAGAGGCGCCATTTTGATGGCTTCCGGCCGGGTGCCGAAAACCGACATCACTTTGATCTTATCCATGCTTTTCCTCACTTCCCGGGGCGTCTTCCGTCCCCTTGTCCTGCTTCTCTTCCAGCTGCTCTTTTTCCTTTTTCTGATCGTGGCCGGTGACGCTCAGGCCGATGAGCACCGAAGCCAGAATGGCCACCGCCAGGATGATGATCTTCACCTCGCCGCTGGTGGCCAGCACCACGGCGGACAAGCCCAGCACCACCGAAAGCATATACAAAATGGCAACCGACTGTTTCTGGTCAAAGCCCATATCGATGAGCCGGTGATGCACATGACCCCGGTCGGCGTGCATGGGGCTCTGCCCCTTCAGCAGCCGGCGGATGATGGCAAAGGTAGTGTCAAAGATGGGCAAGCCCAGGATGATAAAGGGCACGGCAAAGGAAATGCCCACATAAAACTTGAACAGGCCCTGGATAGAGATGGTGGCCAGCAAATACCCCAGGAACATGGAACCGGTGTCTCCCATGAAGATCTTGGCGGGGTTCATGTTGTAGGGCATAAAGCCCATACAGGCACCGGCCAAGGCGGCCATGGTCACGGCAATATAGCTTTCGCTGACCAGCACGGCAATGGTGAACACCGTCACGGTGGCAATGGTGGAAACACCCACCGCCAGACCGTCCAGACCGTCGATCATGTTGACGGCGTTGGTGACGCCCACGATCCAGATCACCGTCAGGGGCACAGCCAGAAGCCCCAGCTCAAAATATTTTCCATCGCCAAAAGGATTCATCAGCCGTTCCACCACAACGCCGGACAACACCGGGATGAGGGCGGCCACGATCTGACCGGCAAACTTCACCAGAGGCTTGAGGGGATGGATATCGTCCACCACGCCCAGCATGACGATGAACACCGCCCCCAGCAAAATGGATTTCATCTGGGGATCGATACGGCCAAACAGCAAAATACTGATGAGGAAGCCCAGGAAAATGGCCAAGCCTCCCAGCCGGGGAATGGGCACCTTGTGCATCCGCCGGGCGTCTTTGGGCACATCGATGGCCCCCACCTTTTTGGCGAACAGCTTGACAATGGGCGTCATGGCAAAAGAGATGGCCAGCGCCACACTGAAGGCAAAAAAGGATGTGATCAAAACACTATTGTCTATCATTTCTATTCAAAGCTCCCATCAGAAGGGTTTCTTGATAAACCCGACTTTTTTATAGACCTTCTCCAAGGTGCGCCGGGCAATGCGGGAAGCATTCTCTGCGCCCTGAGTATAGACCTTTTCCAGATAATCCTTGTTGTTCAGAAGATCTTCTGTCTTTTCCCGCACCGGACGCAGCACTTCCACCACCGCTTCGCCCACCGCTTTTTTGAAGTCGCCATAACCTTTTCCGGCAAAGCGCTCTTCGGTCTCTTCCGGTGTGCAGCCTGCGGCTGCGCTGTAAATGGCAATCAGATTGTTCACCCCGTGCTTGCCCTCGCCCCGGCGCACTTCACTGCCGGAATCGGTGACGGCCCGCTTGAATTTCCGCATAATATCCTCGGGCTTGTCCATCAAAAGCACAAAGGCATTTTGGTTTTTGTCCGATTTGCTCATCTTCTTGGTGGGATCGGCCAGGGACATGATCTTGGCGCCCGTTCCTGCAATGCGAGGTTCAGGCACAGTGAACACATTGCCGTAAATGCCGTTGAATCGCTCGGCAATGTCCCGGGCAATCTCCACATGCTGCTTCTGATCCTGGCCCACCGGCACAAAATCGGTCTGATACAGCAGAATGTCGGAAGCCATCAGCACAGGATAGGTAAACAATCCTGCATTCACATTATCGGCATGGGTTTTGGATTTATCCTTAAATTGGGTCATGCGGGACAATTCGCCGAACATGGTGTAGCAGTTGAGCACCCAGGAAAGCTCGGCGTGGGCCGACACATGGCTCTGGATAAACAGCAGGCTTTTTTCCGGATCGATGCCGCAGGCGATATACTGGGCCAGCACTTCCAGCGTCTGACGGCGGAGAGCCGCCGGCTCCTGGCGCACGGTGATGGAATGAAGATCCACCACGCTGAAGATGCACCGATTTTCCTCCTGCAAAGCCACCCAGTTGCCCATGGCTCCCAGGTAGTTGCCCAGGGTCAGCTTACCCGAAGGCTGTACCCCGCTGAACACTGTTTTGGGCCGGGGAGCCTGTTGTGCTTCGGTTTCCTGTTTTTGTTCTATTTTTTCTTCCATCATTTTTTCACATCCTAACCCATGATCTCTCTGACGCATCTGGCCAGTATTTCCACACCCTCATCGATCTGCTCATGGCTGGGGGTGGAGTAGTTCAGCCGGACACCGGCCGAAACCTGTGTGCCATCGGCCAGGAAAGCAGCTCCCGGCACCACGGCCACCTTGTTCTGGGCGCAGCGAGCCGCCAATGCCGACCCATCCAGCCCTTCCGGCAGCTGGAGCCAGACAAACAGGCCTCCCTCCGGACGGGAGAATGTGACCCCTTCCGGAAGATTCTTTTCCAGCAGCGACAGCATCCAGTCCCGCTTTTCCTTATAAAGAGCCGTGCAGGAGGCAATGTGGGCGTCCAGATCGTACCGGGCAAAATACTCCGCCGCCACCGCCTGGAAAAACAGATTGGAATGGACATCCCCGGCCTGCTTCAAAGCCGTCATGCGGGCGATCACATCTTCATGGGCCTGAGCATAACCCAGACGCACGCCGGGAGACAGGATCTTGGAAAGAGACCCTGCAAAAATGACCCGGCCTTCTTCATCCAGACTTTTGAGAGGCGGCAGGTATTCCCCGCTGATCCGCAATTCAAAATAGGGGTTGTCCTCCAGAATCATCACATCGTATTTCTGAGCCAGTTGGTAGATGGCCCGGCGCTTTTCCATGGTGGTGGAAAAACCGGTGGGATTCTGGAAGGTGGTGATCACATAGATGAACTTAGCCTGCTTTTCTTCTTGCAGCACTTGTTCCAGCCGGTTCAGATCCATGCCGTCCTGCTCCATGGGCACCGGCACAATGCGGGCCCCGGCCGACCGGAAGGTGTTCAGCGCCCCCATAAAGGTGGGCTCTTCCACGATCACAGCATCCCCCGGACTCACCATCAGGCGGGTGAACAGATCGATGACCTGCTGTCCGCCGCTGGTGATCATCAACCGATCAAACTCCCGGCCCGTGCCGTGCTTGCCTTCCATCCGGTTTTGGAGGAACTCCCGCAGAGGACCATAGCCCTCGCTGACTCCATACTGAAATAAGGCCGCCGCTCCCTTTTGAGCAAACAGATCCTTTGTCACCTGCTCCATTTCCTTCAGCGGGAAGGTCTCTGCCGAAGGGTTGCCCGCCGAAAAGGGAATCACCCCGGGGGCCGATGCCATTTTCAGCACATCGCCGCCGGCCGGCGGAGCCATGTGCTGAAATCTATCCAAAAAATGAAATTCCATTTTTCTTTCCTCCTTGGGGAAATGTCCCACAGGCATATAAAGTGATTTTAACACATGGGTCCCTCTGGGACAAGAGCTTTGGGGATTTTACCGGGATAATTCCTCCATTTTTACAAAAGATAAAAGCATCTTTCCAGTATCTTTTTTGAATCTGCCGTGAAGGGAGCCTATTGCCATGTATGAGACCATCCGCGCAAAGCGCATGATCAGCTTTTTGCTCTGCGTCAGTCTGCTTTCTCTGACTGCCGCTTTTTTCTTCCGCTTCCGTTGGGAGCAGGCCCAGCGCCGTGAGGTGCAGCTGCGCCAGCAAGCCTATTCCCAGCTGGTCAGCAGCGTTTCCTCTCTGGAAACCGCCTTGCAGAAGGCCCGCTGCTCCGGCACCGCTTCCATGCTCTCTCAGATGTCGGCCCAGATCTGGCGGGAGGCCGCCTCAGCGTCCCAGGCCCTCTCTTCCCTGCCTCCGGAGACAGAGGGGCTGCAGCAGGTGCAGAAATTCATCAACCAGACGGGAGAATATGCCTACACCCTCATCGGCCGGAAGGTTTCCCTGACAGAGCAGGAATATAACACCCTCTCCGATCTTCACCAGGCCGCCGACCGGCTCTCCCTGGAGCTT
>CALLCY010000153.1:0-3436 GCA_938000015.1 uncultured Clostridia bacterium | reverse complement strand
GAATTATGGGACTTCGAGCTCAACTCCTGTTGCACTTAGTTTGACAATTCACTCCCAGAAAAGCACAACCGGCTTTTCTGCGGCGCTGGCCTGGGACTGCAAGGTGGCCCCTTCCGGGTGATGGTTTATCACACCCGGAGCAGTAAGCCGGGCAGCGCATTCCCACCGGAGACAGGAACGGGTGCAGCGTCACGCTGCCTATATGACTTTGTTCAGGTACTTGTTCTCATAGAGGGAAGTGAAGGCCTGGAACTCATCGGTGCGCAGGTCTTTCAGGATCTTCCGGTACTCATGCACATCGAACTGGTTTGCAGTATCGGCCAGCATCATCACATACACCGCCACATTGGAGCAGTGGTCGGAGATCTTTTCGTAGTCGTGAATGATATCCAGGAAGGGGATACCGGTGTTCACGGTACAGATACCGCTTTGCAGACGGGAGATATGCCGGCTCTTGAGGGCCTCCTTGATGGAGTCGATGACATCCTCCAGCGGCTCCACCTGGCGGGCCAGAGTGGCGTCGTTCTGCTCGTAGGCCTGGACGGTGAGGGAGACGATCTCTTCCACCGCCTGGCTCATCACCCGCAGCTCGGAGATGGCTTCCTGGGAGAAGACGGTGCCCCGCTCCTGCATATCCTCATAGAACTCCAGCAGGTTTTCCGCATAGTCGCCCACCCGCTCGAAGTCGCCGATGGAATGGAGCATTTCGGAATAGGCCTTCCGGCTGTTTTCCGACAGCTCGTCCTCCTTGATGCCCAGCATATAGGAGTTGAGCCGTGCTTCGGCCCGGTCCAGGAAGCTCTCGGTGTCCTTGAAGGTCTCCAGCCGGGGAGGGGTCTGTTCCACAATGGCGGCGTTGACCATCTTCAGGTTGGACTGAGCGCTCTGGCCCATGGAGATGATGATCTTGTTACACTGTTCCAGAGCAACGGCCGGGGAGGAATAGAAACGCTCGTCCAGACGGCTCAGGTCGTGAGAAATTTCGCTTTCCACCTGCTTGATCTTGACGGTCTTTTCCGCCAGGGTGATGAGCACACCCCGGAAGGGGATGAACAGAATGGTGACCACTATATTAAATAATGTATGGAAGTTGGCGATGCCCGCCTTGCCGATGGGATCGTTCCAGAAGTCAAAGCCGATGATGGCGTTGAAGGTATAGACCACCACGATGAAGAAGATGGAACCGATCAGGTTGAAATAGAAGTGGATCATAGCGGCCCGCTTGGCGTTTTTGTTGGCGCCCAGGGCAGACAGCAGGGCGGTGACGCAGGTACCGATGTTCTGGCCCATGATGATGGGAATAGCGGCAGCATAGGAGATGGCGCCGGTGGAGGCCACGGCCTGGAGAATACCCACCGAAGCGGAGGAACTCTGGATGATGGCGGTGACCACCATACCCACCAGAATACCCAGCACCGGGTTGGTGAACAGGGTGAACATATTCTGGAACCAGGGCAGGTCTTTCAGGGAAGTGACCGAGCCTTCCATAATGGACATACCGATGAACAGCACGCCGAAGCCCAGCAGGATCTCGCCGAAGTCATGGAACTTCCGCTTTTTGGCGAACATGAAGATGGCGGCGCCGATGCCCACGGCCACATAGGCCAGCATGGAGGGCTTGAGCAGCTGCATGATCACGCTGTTCTCCAATGTGCCGGAGGAATCCAGGCGCAGCAGCTGAGCGGTGACGGTGGTACCGATGTTGGCGCCCATGATAACGCCCACGGCCTGACGCAGGTTCATGATGCCGGCGTTGACGAAGCCCACCACCATAACGGTAGTAGCCGAAGAGCTCTGGATGATGCCGGTGACCAAGGCGCCGATGCCGATGGCCTTAAAGATGTTGCCGGTGACGGTTTCCAGGGTTTTTTCCAGCTTTTCGCCGGCCATTTTCTCCAGGGCGTTGCCCATGGTGAGCATGCCGTAGATGAAAAGCCCCAGGCCGCCCAATAGCTTCAGCAGTGAAAAAATGTCCATGTGATTTCCTCCACTTCCCCTCTTTGCGAGAGATTCTTCTTTTTTGTCTTTTCTGTCATGGGGGTGTAAACCTTTTGTAAATTCATACAGGATTATGATACCAATGGGAAAAGTGTTCGTCAATGGGAAATCCGCTCTGTAAAAGGAAATTTACAGTCCGGTGTCCGGACTGCCAGAACTCTCCCAGGCCAGCGTGCCGCTGGACCCGTTCCTGTCTCCGGTGGGGATGCGCTACGGGCCACCGTGCTCCGGGTGTGATAAACCATCACCCGGAAGGAGCCGCCTTGCAATCCCGGGCCAGCGCAGAACAAAGGCCGGTTCGGTGTCGCAGGGCAAAGAAACGCCCCCCTTGTGCAAAGGGGGGACAGCATGGCAGGGCCATGCAGGGGGGTTTGGGCGGCGAGCCGCCGCTCCCATACTGCGCTGCCGCGCCCGGCCACAGAACTCAGGCCGGTTGTATCAATTAGGGCAAAGACAGTATGGCCGTGGCGGCTCGCCACTGGGTCCAGCGTCACGCTGGCTGGTTGTCATGGGGAAAAGAATCTGGTATAGTAGGGGGGAACAGGTGGAAAGACCACCCCAGTAAAATAAAGCAGGTGATAAAAATGATCGATGGTAAACTGGTGATCTTGGTTTCTTCGGATTCGGGCGTACTGCAAAGCGGAGCCCGTGAGCTGCGCAGTCCTGCGGCCTATACACGGGCCATTGCAGAAGCCGGAGCCGTGCCGGTGATCGGCGGGGAACAGTGCCCCGAAGAGCTGGCCAATCTGTGCGATGGCCTGCTGCTGTCCGGCGGCCCGGACATCGAGCCGGAGCTGTTCGGCGAGACCATTTATAATGATACCGTCCATATGGACACCCCCCGGACAAAGTACGAATATGCGCTGCTCAAGGCTTTCCTGGAAAAGGGCAAAGCCGTGATGGGCATCTGCCGGGGCGAGCAGCTGATCAATGTATACCTGGGCGGCGATATGTACCAGGATCTGGCCCATCAGAAGGGCCTGTTCCACAGTAGTTACGAGCTGCGGCACAAGGTGAAGGCCGAGCCTGGTTCCTTTATTGAGAAGCTGCTGGGCAGCGAGTTCATGGTCAACAGCACCCACCATCAGGCGGTGCGCAACCTGGCTCCCGGTCTCAAGCTGGCAGCCCGTTCGGAAGCCGACGGCGTCATCGAGGCTTATGAGCACGAGAGCCTGCCCATTTTCGGTGTCCAGTGGCATCCGGAGCGCCTGACCAACATCATGCGGGACGAACGCACTCCCGATATGGCGCCCCTCTTTACTTATTTCCTGGAAAAGGTCAAAGCTCAGTAGCGTGCCGCTACTCCCATACTGCGCTCCCGCGCTGGGCAATAGAACCAAGACAAAAAGCTCTCCTGAAAAGGGGAGCTTTTTGTTTGGGCCGGGGTGAATTATACTATCAAGTGCAACAATTTAGGGAAATAAAAAGAAGTTCATAC
>CALLCY010000152.1:0-11690 GCA_938000015.1 uncultured Clostridia bacterium | reverse complement strand
TTTCCCTACTTAGAGGCTTTTTTGTGCTGTCCGCATAATCTGGGGCGGTTCAGTTTCTGTCCGGGCTGTTTTTGTCAAAATGAGATCATTTCTGGTTTTCGGGGAAAAGTTCTTCCAGCAGTTCTTCCGCCTGCGGTTTGTTCGCCAGGGGGATATAGATCCGGAGCCGCTCCTGCACACCGGCCCGCATAACAAGGCCAGCCCCATAGACTGGGACGGAAGCCGCGGGAATATCTGCCTTTTGCAGGGCTTCCATCAGCATTTCTGCCCACATGGCTTCTTTTTCTGTGAGAAAAATATAATCTGAATCCATAGGCTTCCTCCTTTGAGATACCTGGCCTGTTATTTCCCTTGTCCCTGGGGACAGATGTCCAGCAGGAAGCAGGCGGTGCACTTGGGGGAGCGGGCAGTACAGATATCCCGGCCAAAGTGGACGAAACGATGACAGGTATCATTTTGATCGGCCGGGGCAATGAGTTTTTTCAGATCCATCTCCACCTGATAGGGGTCTTTGCTTTTGGTCAGCCCCAGCCGTCCGGAGATGCGGATGCAGTGGGTGTCGGCCACAATAGCCGGCTTGCCGAACAGATCTCCCAGGATCAGGTTGGCCGTCTTGCGCCCCACGCCGGGCAGTTTGAGCAGTTCTTCCATGGTGTCAGGCACTTTGCCTTCATGATTTTCCAGCAGGGCCTGGGCGCATTTCTGAATATCCATGGCCTTGACCCGGTACAGCCCACAGGGCTTGACCACTTCCATCAGTTCCGAAAGATCCGCTCCGGCAATGGCTTCCAGACTGTCCCAGCGGGAAAACAGTTCTTTGGTCACCACATTCACCCGGGCATCGGTGCACTGGGCCGACAGCCGGGTGGCAAACAAAAGCTCATAATCCTTCCGGGCCATCAGGGAACAGGAGGCGGGGTAATGTTCTTTCAGGGCTTCCACAATCAGAGCCGCTCGTTCTTTTTTCCGCATAGCGTTTCACCGTCCAGAGAAAATATTTTGTCATATAGTGTCTCATCCCGTTTGGGGCAGAAAAGGTCGGGCAAAATGCACAGAGCGTCGGGGGAGCGCCTTGGGTATTTCGACGAAGAAAAAGGAAGGAACCAAGGAAAAGCCTGTTTTCCTCATCCTGTGATGTGAAATGTGCCCGAAAACAGGAGTTTTAGCGGGAATGAGAGGATGGATTCCATTATAGCAAAGAGTTGAAATAAAAACAATTCGAGTATATAATGAAACCAAGGTTTCAGCCTTTGCTGAATGAAAATAAGGAGGTTGGATGCGCCATGTTTCGAGAGAATATGGATTTGGTGAAGCAGTTCGATCCGGAGGTAGGCCAGGCCATTGAGCAGGAATATAACCGGCAGCGCCGCAATATCGAGCTGATCGCGTCAGAAAACATCGTCAGCCCCGCGGTCATGGCGGCCATGGGCACTGTCTTGACCAATAAATATGCGGAGGGATATCCCCGCAAGCGCTATTATGGCGGCTGCGAATGTGTGGATGTGGTGGAAAATATCGCCCGGGAGCGGGCTTGCAAGCTGTTTTCTGCGGACCATGCCAATGTGCAGCCCCACAGCGGTGCTTCGGCCAATATTGCCGTTTATTACGCTCTGGTCAAGCCCGGCGACACCGTTCTGGGCATGAACCTGGCCAACGGCGGCCACTTGACCCACGGCAGCCCGGTGAATATTTCGGGTAATTATTATAATGTGGTTCCCTATAACCTGAATCCCGAAACCGAGACCATCGATTATGATGAGGTTCGCAAGCTGGCCAAGGAGCATAAGCCCAAGATGATCATCGCCGGCGCTTCCGCCTATCCCCGGGAGATCCGCTTTGATATCTTTGCCGACATCGCCAAGGAAGTGGGCGCTTATCTCTTTGTGGATATGGCCCATATCGCCGGTCTGGTGGCAGCTGGACTGCATATGAGTCCGGTGCCTTATGCCGATGTGGTGAGCACCACCACCCATAAGACGCTGCGTGGTCCCCGCGGCGGCCTGATCCTTTGCAAGGAAGAGCTGGCAAAGCAGATCGACAAGGCTGTGTTCCCCGGAACCCAGGGCGGCCCGCTGGAGCATATCATCGCCGCCAAGGCTGTTTGCTTCGGCGAAGCTATGAAGCCGGAGTTCAAGACTTATCAGGAGCAGGTTGTGAAGAACGCCAAGGCTCTGGCCGATGCATTGCTCAAAGAAGGCTTTGACCTGATGAGCGGCGGCACCGACAACCATCTGATGCTGGTGGATCTGCGTAACTTCCATGTCACCGGCAAGGAGATGCAGAAGCGGTTGGACGAAGTGTATATCACCGCCAACAAAAACTCCATCGCCAACGATCCGGAGAGCCCCTTTGTCACAAGCGGCATCCGCATCGGTACACCGGCTATCACCACCCGGGGCTTCAAGGAAGAAGATATGCCCAAGGTGGCTGAGCTGATCAAGCTGGCCGCGGTGGACTTTGAGAACAAGGCCGATTATATCCGCAGCGAAGTGAATAAGCTGTGTGAAAAATATCCCCTGTTCGACTAAATCAGAAAGAGAAAGGGCGCAAGGCTGGGCCTTGCGCCCTTTTTGTTCCCTTTGGAGAGGAGATGCCCATGGAAAAATTACGAAATCTTCGCCGGGCCATCGGCTATGTGCTGCTGTTTTTGGCGATCCAGTTTGCCTGTTCCTTGATCGCTAGCATAGGGGCGCAGGTATATTTTCAGGCCACGGCGCCGGACCGGGCCACAGAGCTGTATGACGCCTTTTCCAGCGATTACAGCACAGTGATTTTGCTGAGTAGTCAAGTGCTCACTATTTTGATTATTATGGCCATGGCCAAATT
Organism: uncultured Clostridia bacterium; assembly: GCA_938000015.1. Taxonomy (GTDB): domain Bacteria; phylum Bacillota; class Clostridia; order Oscillospirales; family Butyricicoccaceae; genus Pseudobutyricicoccus. Next base: position 8,864 of record CALLCY010000152.1, on the reverse strand, counting down.
GCGGAGGATGCCCTTGTGGGATCTGGTGCAGGGTGGACAGAACATCGGGCGGCGGCAGGTAGCTTGTTTGCTGCTGGCCGGCGCCAGCGGCAATATTCTGGTTTCCGGTGCCATGGAGCTTCTGCCCTTGCCTCAGCAGCTGATGGAATCTTATAACCAGGCATCCCAAGGACTGAACACCTCTCTTTTGTGGGCCGATTTGCTGTCGGTGGCCATTTTTGCTCCTCTGGTGGAAGAGCTGATTTTCCGGGGGCTGGTGCTTTCACGGCTGCGGAAGGCCATGCCCGCCTGGTTGGCGGTGTTGCTGCAAGGGCTGGTGTTCGGCTTTGTCCATGGGCAGCTGGTGTGGATCGTCTATGCCACGCTGTTTGGCCTTCTGCTGGGATATGTGCGCCTGCGCACCGATAGCCTCAAAGCCAGCATTTTGCTTCACCTAGGGTTCAATCTGTCCTCCTTCTTCATCGGTATCGTCTTTTATCTGGCACCCCAGAATTTCCTGGGCCAGCTTTCGGTGACGCTGTTGGGCGGTATTATGCTGGCTGGATTTTTGTCCATAGCCTTCCAGGGGCTGAAGCAGGAGCCACCAGGGTGGGAAAACTAAAGATTGCAGAAAAAAGCCCCCACCTATGGCGGGCTTTTTTCATTGGTATGAAAGCAAATCGCCGGTCTGTCAGCCGGAGAACAAGACCCTGAAAAGACAAAATCTGTTTTGTACAAGCTGGAAGCAAAGAAAAGTACGGCAATCCAGGCACTGGATCTGTTTTGCTTTTCTATGGCTGGGAGAACTTGTGGGAAAGGATATTTGTATACCTTTTCCCTTGTGTCAAAAGGGAAAATAGGGTAAAATAAGCGGTGTATATCTGATATAGAGAGGGATGTCGGTTATTCGTATCAAAATTATGGCTGTGGCCTTTGACAATGTGACCATGGATGAGGCCGTAGGCTATGCCATGGAGCAGATCCAGAGCCGGAGCAAATGCATGGTGGTCACACCCAATGCGGAGATCGCCCAGGCTTGCGTCACCAACGACAAGCTTCGGGATATCGTGTCTCGGGCAGGGTTGGTGTTGCCCGATGGGATCGGAGTGATCTATGCCTCCCGCATCCTTCGCCGTCCCCTGAAAGGGCGGGTACCCGGGGTGGAGTTTGGAGAAAATCTTCTTTCCGCTTTGCGGGATACAGGCAAGAGTATTTATTTCCTGGGCAGCAAGCCGGGAGTGGCCGAAGAAGCCGCCCGGCGGATGCAGGTGAAATATCCCGGCCTGAAAGTGGCTGGCTGCCATGACGGCTATTTCAAAGAGGACAGCGAGGCGGTGGAAGCGGTGAATGCCGCCCATCCAGATGCCTTGTTTGTCTGCCTGGGAGCTCCCCGCCAGGAGTATTTTATCGACGAACACTTCCAGGAACTGAATGCCACTTTGATGGTGGGATTGGGAGGATCGCTGGATGTGTACGCCGGAAAAGTGGAGCGCGCGCCGGACATTTTCATCAAACTTGGTCTGGAATGGCTGTACCGTCTGCTCAAGCAGCCCAGCCGCCTGGGCCGCATGATGAAGCTGCCCCAGTATATGCTTGCGGCCTTCTGCTGGCGCATCAAGGGGAGAGAATGATATGATGCCAAAAGTGACTTTGCTTTCTCACACGCCTCAGCCGGAAAAGCTGGTGGCAGCGGCGGCCCGGATGTGCTATTCCGCCGCCAGTGCGGATACCATCTGGGAGGGGCTGGACGAGGAAAAAACCCAGAACTTCATCGATATGCTGGCGGAGATCGGCCACGAAAGCCCGGTGGAGCACGCCAGCTTCACCTTTGCCATCGAAGGCGTGTCCCGCTCTTTGCTGGCCCAGATTACCCGCCATCGCATTGCGTCCTTCAGTGTGCAGTCCCAGCGGTATGTGCGGGAAAAAGCCTTTGAATATGTGTTGCCTCCTTCCATTGCGGAAGATCCCCATTGCCGGGAGATCTTTGAAAAGGCGATGGCAGAGAATCAGCGTCTGTATGATGAGCTGGCTGCGGCCCTCACAGAGCGGCAGGCCGCTCGGCTGGAAGAGCAGGGAATGGCGCCGGAGGAAGCCCGGAAAGCGGCCCGGAAGATGGCCAATGAGGACGCCCGGTTTGTGCTGCCCAATGCTTGCTGCACCAAGATGATGATGACCATGGACACCCGGTCATTGTATAATTTCTTCCGCCTGCGCTGCTGCAATCGGGCTCAGTGGGAGATTCGGGAAGTGGCCCGGCAGATGTTGGAAGAGTGCCGCAAGGTGGCGCCCCATCTGTTCCAGAAGGCCGGCCCGGCCTGCCTTTATGGTCCTTGCCCGGAAGGAAAGATGAGCTGCGGCAAAATGGCAGAAGTGCGTCAGTTGTATGGGGTGAAGTGATGGCTGGAGAACTGATCGTCATTGAGGGCACCGACGGGTCGGGGAAATCCACCCAGTTTGCCCGGTTGTGTCAGCGGCTCCAGCAGGAGAAGGTCGACTTTCGCAAGGCGGTTTTTCCCCGGTATCACCAGCCTTCGGCGGCTCTTCTGGAGATGTATCTGGGAGGGGCCTTCGGCACAAAGCCGGAGAGCGTCAACCCCTATGCGGCATCCACCTTTTTTGCGGTGGACCGGTATGCCTCCTATAAAACTGATTGGCAGGATTACCATCAAAAGGGTGGGCTGATGCTCTGCGACCGGTATACCACATCCAATGCGGTGCACCAGGCTGCCAAGCTCCCACAGAAAGAGACCGGTCCTTTTTTGGATTGGCTCTTTGATTTTGAGTATAATAAACTTGGACTCCCTGCGCCCACCTTGGTATTTTTCTTGGATATGCCGGCGAATTTGACATTCCAGTTGCTTCGCAAGCGCCAGGGAAATGAGGGAGATATCCACGAAAAAGATCATGAATATCTGTCCCGCTGCCGGGAAGGTGCGTTGGAAATTTGCCAGCGTTATGGATGGCAGATCATTTCCTGCGCCCCGGAAGGGACACCTTTGACGGTGGAACAGATTCACGAGAAGATCTGGGATCAGGTGCGCCATCGGTTGGGACAAGCCGGCCAATAAATGGATCAAAACTGAAAGAGGAAAATGGTGAAATAATGCTTCCTTTCCGAGAAATTTCCATAGAAGACAAGAAGCAGATCGAAGAAAAACTCAGTCTGGAACCGGCACGCATGACAGAGCGGTGTTTTACCGATATGTTCATCTGGCGCTGCCGGTACCGGACATTGTTTGCCATACAGGGAGATTATTTGTATATGCTCTCCCTGGGAGAAGATGCTCCGGAACTCACTTATCTGTTCCCTGTGGGGAAAGGGGACCGGAAAACCGCCCTGGAAGTCATCGCCCAGGATGCCAAGGAACGGGGAAAGCCCTATCGGATTTTGGGATGCACCCAGGCCCAGAAGGAAGAAGTGGAGAGTCTGCTTCCTGGCCGGTATGCATTTACAGAGGATCGGGACAACTTCGACTATATTTACCGCAGTGAAGATCTGGCTACCCTCAAAGGGAAAAAGCTTCACTCCAAGCGGAATTTTATCAATCGTTTTTTGCAGGAGCATGAAAACAACTGGCATTACGAAAAGCTGGACCCTGCAAAGCATCGGGATGAGATTTTGAAATTCCATCACCTCTGGTGCGAGCATCACGATGCAAATGCAGCCGATACAGTGGTGTACGAACATTGTGCGGTGTGGCAGGCGCTGGAGCATTATGAAGCCTTGGCTATGCGAGGTGGGGTGCTTTATGTGGATGGGCGCATGGCCGCCTTTACCATGGGAAGTCCCTCTTGCAGCGATGCTCTGACAGTGCAGATCGAAAAAGCCATGGCCGATATCCCCGGGGCCTATCCGCTGATCAACCGGGAATTTATTGCCCATGAGGGGATGGATTTCCCCTATGTGAACCGGGAGGAAGATATGGGGATCGAAGGGCTGCGAAAGGCCAAGCTTTCCTATCGCCCGGTGGAACTGACGGCCAAGTACCGTATGGAGCCTCTGCCATGATCCGGTTGGGGGAAAAAGAAGACCAAAACGAGCTGGAAGAGCTGTTTGATCTGTGCTTTCCCGGAGAAAAAAGCTTTACCCGCTGGTTTTTCCAAAGGGTTTGGAAGCCGGAAAATACCCTTCTCTGTGGAGAAGAACACATTCAGGCCATGCTCCAGCTTTTGCCGGTGCGGCTGCGCCAAGGGGAGAATCATGGTCAGGGCCTGTATGTATACGGCGTGGGTACCCATCCTGCCTGTCGGGGCAAAGGCCTGGCAGGTGCATTGCTGGAGGAGGCCCGGAAAAAAGGCATAGCGCAGGGGATTGACCTGCTGATGCTCATTCCTCAGGAGCCCTCTTTGTTTGATTATTACCGGCGTTTTGGCTACCGCACCGCCTTTTGGGTGGAGGAGCGGCAAATCAAGGCTCACAGAGAAGAACAAGGCCTGTTGTCCGTGGCCCAGCCGGAAGATCTGCCCCAGGTGGTGGAACTTTATCGCATGGCCATGGGATCTTTGTTTTCCGTGGATCGCACGCTGGAGGATTTTGCTATTCAGCAGGAGCTTTATGGGGACAAGGCTCTGGTGCTGCGACGGAATGGCCGGATTACGGCTTGGGGCTGCATCGAGCCTGTGGGGAAAACTTGGCGGGTCTGTGAAGCCCTGGGGCCGGATGCGCTGCGTCTGGCTGCTGCTGCTTTGGATCGGGTGAGGGCCAAAGAAGGTCTGTGCCGGCTGCTGCCTCAAAACGATCCCAAGCCCTTTGCCATGGCACTGCCTTTGACACCGGTAGGAGAAAAACTCCTGGAACAGAAGGCAGGCTATTGCAATCTGCTGTTTAACTGAGAAGAAGGAGACCATGGATGGATAAAAAAGAATGCCGCCAACAGGCACGCTCCCGGCTGGCCAGACTTTCCGATGCCGATGTCCGGGGGAGAGGGGAAGCCTTTGCCCAGGCACTGGGACAGAGACCGGAATACAGGCAGGCCGGCACTGTGTTTTGCTATTTGTCGGTGGGCAGAGAGCCGGACACATTTGCTTTTCTCCGCATGGCATTGCAGGATGGAAAGCGGGTGTGCGCGCCGGTGTGCATCGGCAAGGGCGTGATGCGAGCCCGTCAGCTTTCTAATTTGGACAAGCTGGAAGAGGGGCAGTACGGCATTCCGGTGCCGCCGGAAGGGGAGAGCTGGGTGGAGCCGGAAGAGATCGACTTTGCCGTGATCCCTTGCGTGGCCTGCGGTGAGGATGGCACCCGACTGGGGCACGGCGCCGGATTTTATGACCGGTTCTTGCAGAAAGGACGGTTTTTCCGGGCGGCCTTGTGCCATGAGGAATTGCTGTTTCCCCATGTGCCGGTAGAAGAGCATGACGAGAAGATGGATCTGATCTGCACCCAGTCCCGTGTTCTGACCTTTGGGAAAGGACGGGATGGAGAATGAATCCGCTGATCTATTCTCTGATGCCGCCGGTATCCATGGGCATTTTGTTCATCCTGGGTGCGCTGCCGGAAAACAACCGATGGCTGCCCCCTTTGGCCATGGCGGCCCTGGGAGAAGTCGTGGCATTTTTCCTGCCTCTTCTGATCTTTTGGCTGTTGGGGAGGAAGGGCCAATGCCCCATAAAACCCCGTCTCGGGGGAAGTCGGCTGCGCTTTGCCCCTTTTGTTCTTTTATCTGCTCTGGCTGTGTCCCTCCTGTCTTTTTTCCTCAATTATCTGGTGGCCCTTTTTACAGGAGGCGCTTTGTTGGAGGATACGGCTTATAGTGCCTGGAGCCAGTACGGCGGTACCTCCACCTGGCTTTTGGTGCTGGTCATCGCCTTTTTGCCCGCCCTGGCCGAGGAGCTGTTTTTCCGGGGCGGATTGCTTTCCGGCCTGGAAGGTTGGGGACAGACGGCGGCCATCCTCATTTCAGCCCTGTGTTTTGCCATGATCCATGGCACGACGGCCAATTTCCTGGGTCCTCTCACGGCAGGGCTGTTGTTTGGATATATGACCATCATCACCGGTTCTGTGTGGCCGGCGGTGTTTGGACATTTTTTCAACAACTTGTTTTATCTGGCCATGAGTTATCTGCTCAAACGGTATGCGGCCTTCGGCATTTGGCCTTATTTTGTCATGCTGGCCGCGGCGGTGCTGTTCCTCAGCATCTATGGGGCGGCCTCTTGCCTGGAAAACCTGATCGAAAAAGGCCGGGTGCCACGGCTGCGGGGCAGCGGTGGTAGCAAAGCCATTGTGCGCTCGGTGCTTTGCCCCGGCGTGCTGGCCACATTTGTGCTGTTTGTGCTGAAAACTCTGTTGATGTAATCGAGAACCAATAGGAGGTGTATCATGAGCCGTACCAGCGGAGAATATGAGCAGAGCCCGGCTCCCCGGACTCGCAAAAGAAGAAAAAAACGCCGGAAAAACCGGGCGGGGAGTATGATGCATGCGGTGAGCTACCTGGTGTTTATCCTGGGTGTCTCCCTGATTATTTCCGGTTTTGGCATTTACATAGCAAACGATATGTTTGCTCTGGTCAAGCCGGAAAAAACGGCCATGCTGGAATTGAGCGAGGACACCACCCATGGGGAAGTGGCCAAGATGCTCAAGGAAGAAGGAATCATCCGCTGCCGTTGGGCCTTTACGCTCTATGCCAACTTTTCCAACGAGGATAAGACCTTTGATTCGGGAAAATACGAGGTCAATGCGGATATGGACTACGGCCAGATCATCAACACCCTCAACCGGGTGTCCACCTATACCGAGGTGGCCGAGGTGACCATTCCCGAAGGCTATACCATCCAGCAGATCGCCCAGCTTTTGGAGGATGCCCGGGTGTGTGGCGCTGAGGACCTGATCGAGACGGCCAACACCTATCCCTTCAAGCATGAAATGCTTCAGGATGTGCCCATGGAGGAAAACCGTCTGGAAGGCTTCCTCTATCCCGATACCTACCAGTTCTATATCAATGATAATCCGGTGCGGGTGCTCAACACCATGCTCAACAACTTCAATAACAAGTACACTTCCGAAATGCGAGAGCTGACCGAGCAGTCGGGCTACTCCATGCGGCAGATTCTGACCATCGCATCCATGGTGGAACGGGAAGCGGTGCTACCGGAAGAGCAGGCTACCATCGCTGGAGTCATCTATAACCGACTGAATGATCCCCAGAATTTCCCCCATTTGGATATCGATGCTACCGTGCAATATGCCTTGGGCGAACACAAGGAAAACCTGACCTATGAGGATCTGGAGATCGACAGTCCTTATAACACCTATAAGGTCACCGGTCTTCCCAAGGGGCCCATCTGCAATCCGGGCGTGCCTGCCATTTTGGCCGCTTTGCAGCCGGAGAACCACAATTATTATTTCTATGTGGCCGATCCGGAAGATCAGAGCCATCTGTTTGCCAAAACTTACAGCGAGCATGAAGCCAATGTGGCTGCCATGCAGGAAAAGAAGGAGCAGATGGGATGAGAAAGCCGGAACTGCTCAGCCCAGCCGGAGACTTTGAACGGCTGGAATACGCCCTTGCTTATGGGGCGGATGCCTGTTATCTGGCGGGCAAGGATTTTGGAATGCGCACTGCCCCAGGCAATTTTACCGGCGAGGAGCTGGAAAAAGCCTGCAAGCTGGCCCACAGCCTGGGGAAACGGGTGTATGTGACGGTGAATACCATGCCCCGCAGTGAGGAGGCCGAGCGTATCCCGGCTTTCCTGGATTTCCTCCAGCAAGCAGGGGCTGATGCCGCCATCATTGCCGATCTGGGCGTGCTGGAGATGTGCAAGCAGTATGCTCCACGGCTGGAGCGGCACATCAGTACCCAGGCCAACATCACAAACTATCAGGCCGCAGAAGCCTGGCACAAGCTGGGGGCCCACCGGGTGGTACTGGCCCGGGAGCTTTCCCTCCAGGAGGTGGCCCTGATCCGGGAAAAGACTTCGCCGGAACTGGCCATCGAGGTGTTTGTCCACGGGGCTATGTGTATGTCCTATTCCGGCCGGTGCTATCTGTCCGCCTATCTCACCGGACGGGATGGCAACCGGGGAGCCTGTGCCCAGCCCTGCCGCTGGCAGTATTCCCTGGTGGAACGGCAGCGGCCAGGGCAAGTGATGGATGTGTTCGAAGGGGAGGAAGGAGCCTATATCCTCAACTCCAAGGATCTTTGTATGCTGGACCATGTCCCGGAGCTGATCGAAGCTGGGGTGGACAGTTTCAAGATCGAAGGCCGGGCCAAAACCGCCTATTATACCGCCATCACCGCCAATGCCTACCGCCGGGCTATTGACCTGTATTGTGAGAACCTGGCGGGGTATGCTTTGCCAGACTGGGTGCGGCAGGAAGTGGAGAAAGTCAGCCACCGGGAATATTACACCGGTTTCTATTTTGGAGACAAGGACAGCCAGCGGCCAGAAGATGGTGGCTACCAGCGCCCTTGGGAGGTCTGCGCTCTGTCTTTGGGAGAGCAGGGGCCTTATGGGCCGGTGTTCCTTCAGAAAAACCGGTTTTCCCTGGGAGATGAGCTGGAGCTCATCGACCCTGTTGGGCCGCCCCAGGCCTTTCGAGTGGAAAGTTTGCTGGATGAGGAAGGACAGGAACTCACCTGCGCTCCTCATCCCCACCAGCGTCTGGTGCTGCCTCAACTAAAACAAGTGCACGAAAAAGCCTTTTTGCGCCGCCGGGTGGAAAAGGAAGAAAAATAGCAAGGATGGAGAGAAGAACCATGGAAAAATTGGGACTCAATGAAATCAGAGAGCGGTTTCTCCGCTTTTTTGAAAGCAAGGGCCACCTGCGGCTGAAGAGCTTTCCCCTGGTGCCTCAGAACGACAATTCCCTGTTGCTCATCAACGCCGGTATGGCGCCGCTGAAGCATTATTTCACCGGTGAGCTGACCCCGCCGGCTCCTCGGGTCACC
>CALLCY010000151.1:0-7510 GCA_938000015.1 uncultured Clostridia bacterium | reverse complement strand
TGGCCGGTGCATCTCCCTGCTGAAAGGGCTCCTCAGTAACGACTGTGCCTATGACTGCCGCTACTGCACGAGTCGCCGCTCTTCCCCCCCCCCGGGCCTCCTTCACTCCTCATGAGCTGGCCCATCTCACCATGGACTTTTACCGCCGCAATTACATCGAGGGCCTGTTCCTCAGCTCGGCCGTCCGGGGTTCCCCCGACGAAACCGCCGAACAGATGATCGAAACCCTCCGCATTCTCCGCCAGGAATACCGCTTCGCCGGGTACATCCACGCCAAAGCCATCCCCGGCTGCGACAGCCGCCTCATCGCCCAACTGGGCCTTTTGTGCGACCGGATGAGCATCAACATCGAGCTGCCCTCCCAGGCCTCCCTCCAGCTGCTGGCCCCTCAGAAGAGCAAGGCGGGCATCCTGGGTCCCATGGGCCAGATCGCCGGGCGCATCCAGGAAAACCGGCGGGATCTCACAATTTACCGCCACGCCCCGGCCTTTGCCCCGGCGGGCCAGAGCACTCAGATGATGGTGGGGGCCACCGGGGAATCGGATTTGCAGATCCTCCGGCTCACCCAAAGCCTGTACCAGAAATACCAGCTGAAACGGGTGTTCTTTTCGGCCTATCTGCCCATGGTGGCCGACGAACGCCTGCCCGCCCTGAACACTCCACCACCCCTGCTCCGGGAGCACCGGCTCTACCAGGCCGACTGGCTGCTCCGCTTCTATGGCTTCACTGCCGGGGAAATCCTGGGCGAGGACGCCCCCAACTTGGACCCCCGCCTGGACCCCAAATGCACCTGGGCCTTGCGCCACCTGGATCAGTTCCCCGCAGAAGTGACCACCGCCCCTTATGAAATGCTGCTGCGTGTGCCCGGCATCGGGGTGCGCTCGGCCCGGCGCATTGTGAAAACCCGCCGCCACTGTCCCCTCACCTTTGAGGGCCTGAAAAAGCTGGGGGTGGTGCTGAGGCGTGCCCGGTACTTCATCACCTGCCGGGGCAAGGCCCTGGAAAGCCTGGCAACCGCCCGGGAGCCTTTGGAGCAGGCCCTGCTGCTCCAAAGACTGCGGGAAGGCCCCAGCCCCTACCAGCAACTCTCTTTGTTCGATCCCCCCGCCCAACTTCCAAAGGAGGAAAATCTGTTATGTCTCGGTCCGATGTAGTCTATTATTATGACGGCAGCTTTTATGGCTTCCTCACCGGCGTCTTTGACGCCTTTGACCTGAAAGAAGAACCGGCCCTCTTTCTCTCCCAGGAGGAAGAGGAGCAGCCCTTGCTGTTTGACAGCCACTTTGTGGAAACAGACCCCCAGAAGGCCCGGCGCGTGCTGCGGGGGGTCCAGCGCACTCTGGGCGACCGTGGGGTGGACATTGTGCGGGAGGGGTTTCTCACCTGCCTGCCCCAGCGGGAATATCTGCTGCTGAAATTCCTGCGCCAGGGCTTCCGGGAAGGGCCGCAGCTGCTGGCTCAGCTGACCAGGGAGCCTTTGTGCACCCTGCTCTCCGCCATCCAGAAGGCCAAAAACGAAGCCCACCTGCTCACCGGCTTCGTCCGCTTCACCCGCTGCGAAACCGGGGTCTATGTCTCCCGCATCCGGCCTCACAACCAGGTGCTCCCCCTCATCAGCCACCATTTCTGCACCCGGTATTTCTTCCAGCCCTTTCTCATCTGGGACATCACCCACCGCATGGTCCTGCTCTACCAGCCCAAAAAACGGCCCTGCATTCTGCCCCTGGACAGCCTGGAACTGCCCGCCCCCTCCCCCGAGGAAGAGGAAATCCAGAATATGTGGCGGGCCTTTTACAACACCCTGGCCATCCCGGCCCGGGAGAATCCCCGCTGCCGCATGACCCATATGCCAAAACGCTTCTGGGAGTTCCTCACCGAGCTGGTCCCGCCGGAGAAAGAAAATGATGAAAAAGCATTGACATTTTTCAATGGGATGATACAATAGGATCAGATTCTTAAATAGATTATTTTCAATGCGAGGTGGAAATCATGGAAAGAACCCTGCCCCAGTTGGAAGATGTATTCTGGGCTTTGGCCGACAAGAACCGCGCCCAGATTCTCACCATGCTCCGCGGCAACGAGATGTGTGCCTGCAAGATTCTGGAGCATTTTGATATGCGCCAGCCCACTCTTTCCCACCATATGAAGATCCTCTGTGACGCCCAGTTGGTGACCTGCCGCCGGGAGAGCCGGTGGGCCCTTTACCAGCTGAATCAGCCGGTGATCCAGGAGCTGATCGACGCTCTGACATCTCTCCAGGAGGAAAAGGCCCCTGTGCTGCCCCCTCCGGCCGATGGAAAGACCCGGCTCTATGTGCTCACCGGTTTTCTCGGCTCGGGAAAAACCACCCTGCTCCTTCGGCTGCTCACCGCTCTGGAGGGCCGCCGGGTGGGTGTCATCCAAAATGAGTTCGGCAAGCTGGGCATCGACGGCCAGATCCTCCAGCGTGGGGATGTGGAGATGGTGGAGATCAACCGTGGCTCCATCTTCTGCTCCTGCCTGAAGCTGTCCTTTGTCCAGGCTCTGGCGGACATGGCCAAGCAGAACCTGGATTACCTGTTTGTAGAAAGCTCCGGCCTGGGCGATCCCTCCAACTACCAGGAGATTCTGGATGCGGCCAAGGAATTGGGCGGAGATCAGTATGATTTCCAGGGGGCCATTTGCCTGATTGACGCTGTCAACTTCCCCCGGCAGCTCCAGGACATGGAGACGGTGGAGCGGCAGCTGAAGCACTGTCATCTGGCGGTGGTGACCAAGGTGGATCTCATCGGGCCGGAGAAGATGGAAGAGCTGAAAGAGGCCATTCGGAAGATCAACCCCCGCTGCCCCATTCTCACCAGCACACAAGGGGATCTGGACCTGTCCTTCCTGAGCGAGGATCTGCTGCAATACACCTGGGCCGAGGGCGAGGAGACCACCAACACCGAAGAGACCAAGCCCAAGACCATTTCCCTGTGGTTTGACGGGGTGATGAAGCAGGAGACTCTGGATGCGATTCTCCAGGAGGTGCTGCCCCACGCCTACCGGATCAAGGGCTTTTTCCATTTAGAAGAGGGCTGGAACCAGGTGGATGTGGTGGGAGACCGCATTGATCATGCGCCCTGCGATGCTCATGAGCGGAGCCAGCTGGTGTTTATCTCCCGCATCGGGCCCCAGATCATCAAGAAGATCATGGAAGCCTGGCAGAATCACACCGATGCCAAAATGGAACTAAAAAACTAGGCAGCGTGACGCTGCACCCATACTCTCCCCGGCTGTATGCGCTGTCATTCCTCGGTGCTCCAGGCGTGGCGAACCACGCCTGGAAAGAGCCTTGGTGCAATCCTGGCAAAGTGCCCCAGAAAAACCGGTTGTGTCTGCTTGGGCAAAGAAAGTTTTGCCAGCGACGGCTCGCCGCAGCCCCCCTTGTGCAAAGGGGGGACAGCATGGCAAAGCCATGCAGGGGGGATTGTCAAGCCGATTGCATCCTTTTGCTCGGCTACATGACTGGATGCGGCAGCACCGCCTGGCCGTCCGGCCACCGGACCGACGGCCCAGGCACTGGGCCAGCGTGACGCTGCCAGAAGGCTTGCAAGGTCTGGCGATTGTATCAGAGGAGATGAAACAATACAAATGGAAATCAAAGTGATCGGCACCGGCTGTGACAAATGCGACCGGTTATATGAAAACACCCAGGAGGCCCTGCGCAATCTGGGGATGGAAGCCAATGTGGAGAAGGTAGAGGATCTGGTGGAGATCGTCAAGCTGGGGGTTATGACCTCCCCTTCCCTGATGGTGGACGGCAAACTTTTGATCCGCGGCCGGGAAGCCAAAACCCGGGAGATCGAAAAACTGCTGTCCCACGCCTAGGCAGCGTGCCGCCGGTGGAGTGCCTCCACTCCCGTTCCTCTCTTTGCCTTTGCCGGTTGTGTCCACCTGGGCAAAGAAAGATATGGCCGTCCGGCCACCGGACCAGCGTGACGCTGGTGGAGTGCCTCCACTCCCATTCCTCTCTTTGCCTTTGCCGGTTGTGTTTGCCTGGACAAAGAAAGATATGGCCGTCCCGACACGGGACCAAAGCATATAGAAAATAGCGAAAAAGCTCCCCTCTCGGGGAGCTTTTTTGTTCAGGCCGTTATGTTCACCCAGGCAAACACAACCACCATAGCCTTTTCAGTAGCACTTGGCTCCGGCGGGGACCCCGCCTGGGGCGCGAAAAAGGTCGGGGAAAAACTTAGTTTTTCCCCGAGAGCCAGAGGCGGCGTTGGCTTCCGATATGATGGTTATTTCGCCGAAAGGTGAAATAACACGACGCCAATGACAAAAAGCCGATCCAGTGGAACTTTGTTTCCTGGATCGGCTTTTTTGACAATGTTCGCCGCAGCGAACATTCTGGCTCCTACTTGTTGGCCATGGCGGCGACTTCGGCGGCGAAGTCGTCTTCCTTCTTAGCCAGACCCTCGCCCTTCTCAAAGCGGACGAAGTTCTTGATGGAGATGGTGCCGCCCAGCTCCTTGGCCTTGGCATCCACATACTTGGAAACGGAGGTCTTGTTCTCCTTGACGAAAGCCTGATCCACCAGGCAGTTCTCCTCGAAGAACTTGTTAATGCGGCCGTTGACGATCTTCTGGGCCACAGCTTCGGGCTTGCCCTCGTTGATGGTCTGAGCCATCAGGATCTCCTTCTCGTGCTCCACCACTTCAGCAGGCACGCTGTCCCGGTTCAGATACTGAGGATTCATAGCAGCGATCTGCATGCACACATCGTGGCCCAGCTCGGAAACAACGGCGTTGCCCTTCAGGTTGTCGGAAACTTCCAGAGCAACCAGCACGCCGATCTTGCCGCCCATGTGCATATAAGCCACATTCTGAGTGCCTTCGCAGAAACGGACGAAACGGCGGATCTGGATGTTCTCGCCGATGGTGGCAACCTTCTCGGTGAGCACTTCGGCAACGGTCTTGCCCTCTTCGGGATACTGGCAGGCCTTCAGAGCCTCCAGATCAGCGGGGTTCTCCTTCATAACGACAGTGGCCAGGTCCTTGACGAACTTCTGGAACACTTCGTTCTTGGCAACGAAGTCGGTCTCGCTGTTGACTTCCACCATGGCGCCCACGCCGCACTCATCGCACACGCCGGCATACACCATGCCTTCAGCAGCCACACGGCCAGCCTTCTTGGCGGCAGCGGCCAGGCCCTTTTCCCGCAGGAACTCTACGGCCTTATCGAAATCACCGTCAGAGGCGGTGAGAGCTTTTTTGCAATCCATCATGCCGGCGCCGGTGCGCTCACGCAGATTCTGGACATCCTTCGCAGTAAATGCCATTTTTCATTCCTCCATAGTTGGTATCCAGGGGAATCCTCCCCTGCTCTATCCTGTATAACACCCCAGTTAAGCCCGCATGGTTGCGGGCTTAACTGAAAAGTATAATTTCTTACTGATTGGCGATCTCTTCAGCGGTCTTGGAAGCTCTCTTCTGAGGAGCTCTGGGGGTCTCGTCCACCACTTCGCCCTCTTCGGCCTTGACAGCCTCGTCGGTGACTTCCAGCTGCTCGCCCTGACGGCCTTCCAGCACGGCGTTGGCCATGGTCTGGCTGATCAGCTTGATGGCGCGGATAGCGTCGTCGTTGCCGGGGATGACATAATCCACTTCATCGGGATCGCAGTTGGTGTCAACGATAGCAACGATGGCAACGCCCAGCTTGCGAGCTTCGGCGATAGCGTTCTTTTCCTTCCGGGGATCGATGACGAACAGAGCGCCAGGCAGCTTCTTCATTTCCTTCACGCCGCCCAGGTATTTCTCCAGCTTTTCGATCTCCAGCTTCAGCTTGACAACTTCCTTCTTGGGAAGCAGGTTGAAGGTGCCGTCCTCTTCCATCTTCTTCAGCTGATTCAGACGGTCGATGCGGCGACGCATGGTCTTGAAGTTGGTCAGCATGCCGCCCAGCCAACGAGCGTTCACATAGAACTGGCCGCAGCGCTCGGCTTCTTCCTTCACGGCTTCCTGAGCCTGCTTCTTGGTGCCAACGAAGAGGACGCTGTCCCCAGCGGCGGCCACATCACGGACAAAGAAATAAGCCTCTTCCAGCTTTTTCACTGTCTTCTGCAGGTCGATGATATAGATGCCGTTTCTCTCGGTGAAGATGTACTGAGCCATCTTGGGGTTCCATCTTCTTGTCTGGTGGCCGAAATGGACGCCGGCTTCCAGAAGCTGTTTCATAGAAATTACTGCCATTTTCAATTTCCTCCTTTTGGTTTGCCCTCCATTGCGCTCCCTTCGGCGCGGCCCCGCAGGGCACCGGGCGCCGGAGACGCAATGTGCGTTTTAGCCTTACTAGGATATCACAAAGAGATCAGGATTGCAAGAAAATTTTTCATTTTTCCCTAGAACCTGCGGCGATGGGTGCTCCGGCGGGACGGCGGCAGCGACGGCAAGGCAGGCAGGCGGCGCACCAGGATGATGTCGTCGCCGATTTTCTCCACATTCTCCCAGGGGATGCAGGCGTCCTCTTCCCGGCCCAGCAGGCCGAAGAAGCGAGCCCTTCCCGGGGTGAAAAAAGAGCGGATCTGGCCGGTTTCCAGATCGATCTCGGCGTCATAGATATAGCCCAACCGAGCACCGCTCTGAAGGTCGATGACTTCCTTGTCCCCCAGATCGAACAAACGGCAGCTTTTTTCCATCCTTCTCCCCCCTTCCCTGCATCTTACGCAGAAAAGGGCCGGACTAGAACCAGGTCCCGTGTCGCCAGCGTGCCGCTGGACCCGTTCCTGTCTCCGGTGGGGATGCGCCCGGGGGCCTGGGTGCTCCGGGTGTGATAAACCATCACCCGGAAGGGGCCAATTTGCAGTCCTGGCCGGGTGCAGAAAAGGCTCCCCGAAGGGAGCCTTTTTTCCTGGGCCTGGTTCTATTGCTGGGTATGGGGGCACATAGCAAAGCAGCGGCCGCAGAGATCGCTGTCCAGACCAAAGCGGGACATCATCTGCTCCTTCTGGCAGGCAAAGCAGACGGGAGCATCCAGGATCTCGTCCCGCTCCTTCCCCTCCGCCCAGCTCTCCCCGTGCAAAGCCCCGGCCGGGCAAATTTCAGCGCACAGGCGGCAATCCCCGCAAGGGTCTCCCTCCAGGGGTTTGTCCGGCGTCAGGGGCGCCTTGGTCAGAAGGGTGGAAAGACGCACCGCCGCCCCATATTCCGGGGTGATGAGCAGACCGTTTTTGCCGATGCGCCCCAGCCCCGCCAGCCGGGCTGCCGTCTTGTGTGGCAGCACCGACCGGTACGGATCGATAAACTGGGTATGATCGCTGGTGATGGCCCGGCTCTCATAGCCCATGCCCTCCAGGAATCGGGCTCCGGCGGTGATGATCCGGTCCAGCCGTGCGTTCAGCTCCTTATATAAATAATAATATTCCCGGGTGGGGCCTTCTTTCAGCTCCTCCACCATGTGCCGGGGCAGACTCACCGCCACCGACACACCCCGGGGAAAACCATAGGGCAAAAGGGCGGAAAAATCGGCTACGCCCCATTTTTCCGCCCCT